>JANMWV010000025.1:0-15375 GCA_031394165.1 Actinomycetes bacterium | reverse complement strand
GGGCTTCCTCGGCTTCGAGCTCGGCGCCGACGGCGCCGGTGGGGCAAGCCTCTGGCTCCCCGGCAGCGGCTCCCGGCACTTCGACGAGCCCGACAAGTACGTCAAGATGAACGGGCGCGAGGTCTTCAAGTTCGCAACTCGGATCCTCGTCCAGTCGGCCGAAGATCTGCTCGCGACCTGCGGAGTCTCGATCGACGACGTGGACGTCTACATCCCTCATCAGGCGAACATGCGGATCATCGATCACGCAACCAGGAAGCTCGGCGTGCCGTCTGACCGGGTGGTGATCAACGTCGACCGGTACGGGAACACGTCGTCCGGGTCGATTCCGCTCGCCCTCGCGGACGCGGCGGCGGACGGTCGGCTCAGGCCCGGCCGGCTCGTGCTGATGACCGGGATGGGCGCCGGTCTGACGTGGGGTTCCGCTTTGATGCGCTGGACGAAGGAGATGGCGGCCTGATGAACAGCAGTGGCAACAAGATCGCGTTCTGCTTCCCCGGCCAGGGCTCCATCGAGGCCGGGATGGGCCGTGACATCGCCGAGGTGGTTCCGGAGGCGATGGACGTCTATCGCCGCGGCAGCGCGGCGTCCGGGCTCGATCTCGAGCACCTGTGCTTTCACGGCTCCGCCGACGACCTCGTCGACACGCGCCTGCAGCAGCCGGCGCTCGTCGCCACCTCGCTCGCCGTGCTCGCGGCCGTTCGGGCTCGCGGCATCGAGCCCGACTTCGTCGTCGGGCATTCCGTCGGCGAGTTCGCCGCGATCGCGGCCGCGGGGTCGATGACGGTCGAGGAGGCGCTCGAGCTCGTCCGCGAGCGCGGCATCGCGATGGCGGAGGCCGCCGCGATGCATCCCGGCTCGATGGCGGCGATCCTCGGCCTCGAGGACGAAGTGGTTGAGACGCTCTGTCGCAAGATCCTCGGCGTGTGGCCGGCGAACTACAACTGCCCGGGCCAGATCGTCGTCTCCGGCGAGAACGACGCGGTCGACGAGTGCTGCGAACGGGCGCAGGAAGAGGGCGCACGGCGTGCGGTGAAGCTCAAGGTCTCGGGCGCGTTCCACTCGCCCCTCGTCGCGCGCGCCGCCGACCGGTTGCGACCCGCGATCGACAAGGTGCGTTTCCAGGAGCCGCTGTCGCCGTTCATGTCCACCGTCACCGCGCGCGTCGAGTCGGCACAGCGCATGGGCCCGCTTCTCGTCGACCAGCTCACGGCACCGGTTCGCTTTACGCAGGCGGCGACCGAGCTGATGAAGGAAGGCGTGCGCACGTTCGTCGAGGTCGGGCCGGGCAACGTGCTCTCCGGCCTCATCAAGCGCATCGACCGCAGCGTGAAAGCGGTGTCGGTGAACGACCTCGCCTCGCTCGACAAGCTCCACGAAGCACTCTCCGAAGCGTGACCTTCGCGTCCCTGGTAGGGAAGACGGCGCTCGTCACCGGGGCGTCGCGCGGCATCGGGCGCGCAATCGCAAGCGAGCTCGCGGCCGCCGGCGCGACGGTCGTGATCGGCTACCGCTCCGGGAAGGACGAGGCGGAGTCGCTCGCGTCCGAGCTCGGCGGCCGCGCGATCCAGGCCGACGTGTCGAGCGCAGAAGACGCGGCGCGCCTCGTCGCAGAGGCGGGCGACCTCGACATCCTCGTCAACAACGCGGGCCTGACGCGCGACGGCCTGCTCGCGCGGATGTCGGACGACGACTGGCGCACCGTCATCGACACGAACCTCTCGTCGGTCTTCTACACCTGCCGCGCCGTCTGCCGGCCGATGATGAAGAAGCGCGCCGGCGCGATCGTCAACGTCTCGTCGATCGTCGGCGTCCACGGCAACTGGGGCCAGACGAACTACGCGGCCTCCAAGGCGGGGATCATCGGCTTCACGAAATCGCTCGCGAAGGAGCTCGGCAGCCGCAACGTCCGCGCCAACGTCGTCGCGCCCGGCTACGTCAAGACGCAGCTCACGGACGTCCTTCCGGAGGAGGCGACCGCGGCGATGCTCACGAATACGCCCCTGGCCAGGCTCGGGGAGCCGGAAGACGTCGCCGGGGCGGTACGCTTCCTCTGTTCCGACGCGGCCTCGTTCATCACGGGCGAGGTGCTGCTGGTGGACGGGGGACTGGGAATGTGAGCACGGACACTTCGTCATCGAATGGCCGGCGCCGCGTCGTCATCACCGGGCTGGGCGCGCTCACGCCGCTCGGCAACGACGTGCGCTCGAGCTGGGACGCGCTGATCGCCGGCGAGTCCGGCGCAGGACCGATCACGCAGTTCGACACGACGGGCTTCCCCGTCACGTTCGCCTGCGAGGTGAAGGACTTCGACCCATCCGTCTGGGTCGACTTCAAGCAGGTACGGCGCATGGACCGCTTCGCGCAGCTGATCGTTGCCGCTGCGCGCCAGGCGGAGGCGGATTGCGGTCTTGACATCGCCAAGGAGGCCGACCGCGTCGGCGCGGCGATCGCCACCGGCATCGGCGGCCTCAAGTCGTTCCAGGACTGCCACGACACGCTGCGCGAGCGCGGGCCGGACCGCGTCAACCCGTTCGCGATCCCGGCGATCATCCCGAACATGGGCGCCGGCTGGGTGTCCATGGAGCTCGGCACGAAGGGCCCGCTCATGTCGGAGTGCACCGCGTGCGCCGCGTCGAACATGGCGATCGGCGACGGAACCGACGCGATCAGCCTCGGGCGCGCCGACGTTATGTTCTGCGGCGGCACGGAGGCCGCGATCAACAAGGTCGGCATCGCCGGCTTCGGCGCGATGCGCGCGCTGTCGCGCCGCAACGACGATCCGCAGCGCGCGTCGCGGCCGTTCGACGCTGCGCGCGACGGCTTCGTGATGGGCGAGGCCGGCGCCGTGCTCGTGCTCGAGGAGCTCGAGCATGCGAAGGCGCGCGGCGCGAAGATCTATGCGGAGGTCGTCGGCTACGGCGTCTCGGCCGACGCGAGCCACATCACCGAGCCCGACCCGACCGGAGTCAATCCGGCGCGCGCGCTGACGATGGCGATGGGCGATGCCGGCGTCACGCCCGAGGACATCGACTACATCAACGCGCACGCGACGTCGACGCCGATCGGCGACTCGAGCGAGACGCGCGTGATCAAGCTCGCGATGGGCGAGGAGCAGGCCTACACGATTCCGGTCTCCGGCACGAAGGGCGCGACCGGCCACTGTCTCGGCGCCGCCGGCGCGATCGAGGCGATGTTCACGACGCTCGCCGTGCACGAGGGAATGCTGCCGCCCACGATCAACTACGACACGCTCGATCCCGAGTGCGACCTCGACTACGTTCCGAATATCGCGCGCAAGGCCGACGTCCGCGTTGCCGTCAACAACTCGTTCGGCTTCGGCGGACACAACGCCTGCGTCGTCTTTCGGCGTTTCGAGAGTTAGATGGCTGATGCCACACCCGTGCACGCCTGGATGGTGGCTCATGCGCTGCGCCGGATCGGCCGTCTCAGCCTCGTACGTGCAACCAGCATGCACGTCGGCTGAGCCGACCGCCCGGCTTGGCCTGAGCCATCCCCAGCGCACCCGTACATGGCACCAACCATCTGCGCCTTCCGGCTAGCCGTCTAGCGTTGTCGCCGTGGACGAGCTGATCGAGGTCCGCCGCTCGCGGCGTGTGCGACGCTGGTCCCTCACGGTGCCGTGGGGCGATCCGCCGATTCTGACCGTGCCGACCTGGATGCCGGACGACGACGTCGCGCGCGTGCTGGAAAGTCATCGTGATTGGATCGCGGCCGAGCGTGCGAAGCAGCGGCGGCGCTTGCGGTTCGATCCGTCCGAGGTCTCGGAGACCGACGCGCGTCGCGCAGCACGCGAGCTCGTGACGATGCTTGCCGAGGAGGAGGCGCAGGAGCTCGGCGTCGCGTACACGCGCATCCAGATCCGTGACCAGCGCACGCGCTGGGGGTCGTGCTCGACACGCGGCACGTTGTCGTTCAACTGGCGTCTCGTGCTCGCGCCGTACGACGTGCTCGACTACGTCGTCGTGCACGAGCTCTGCCACCTGCGCGAGGCGAATCACTCGGGCCGGTTCTGGGAGCTCGTCGAGACGCGCCGCCCCGGCTGGCGGGCGCACCGCGACTGGCTGCACCAGCACGGACCCGAGCTGCTCGCGTTTCGGCCGGCTGCGTAAACGGCTAGCGCTGTTCGCGCAGGTACGCGTCGCTGCCGTCGAGCCAGTCCTCGCGCGGCGGCGAGAAGATGTCGACGTCGAGCGTGTCCGCGAGCGCCTCGGCCGTGTGCGGCAGGTGCGCGGGGATGTGCAGCACTTCGCCGGCCATGACGTCGACGAGCTGCGACTCGTCCTCGCCGAGCCGGAAGCGCAGGCCGCCTTCGAGGATGTAGGTGATCTGCTCGTTGTGGTGTGCGTGTTTCGGAACGACCGCACCCTGCTTCAGATAGACGTGCGCGATCATCATCGAGTCGCCGGTGATGAAGCGGCGGCCGATCTCCGGGTTGAGCTCCTCGCGCGGGAGATCGTCCCACCTGTAGTGCGTC
Organism: Actinomycetes bacterium; assembly: GCA_031394165.1. GTDB lineage: Bacteria > Actinomycetota > Thermoleophilia > Gaiellales > Gaiellaceae > Palsa-739. The sequence continues at coordinate 10,877 of JANMWV010000025.1, read as the reverse complement.
GCATCAGCCATGATCGGATTCTATGTGGGCGACCTTCGATTGCTACGGCACGCTGATCAACTGGAACGGAGGCATCGGCCGCGAGCTCGAACGGCTCTTCGGCACCGACCGTGCAGGCGCGCTGCTGCGTGCCTACCACGAGGTCGAGCCGCAGGTGCAGCGCGAGGATCCGGTGCGCAGCTATCGGGACGTGCTGACCGTCACGCTCGCCCGGCTTGCCGAGCGCGAAGGCGTGCGCCTCCCCGCGGACGAGCAGGCCTCGCTGGCGGAGTCGCTCCCGACGTGGGAGCCCTTTCCGGAGGTACGCGCTGCGCTCGAGGAGGCGCGCTCGCGTGGCTGGAAGCTCGCGATCCTCTCGAACACCGATCGCGACTACATCGATGCGTCCCTCGCGCGGATCGGCGTGCCGTTCGACCAGGTGATCGTCGCGTCCGAGATCGGCTCGTACAAGCCGGCGCACCGCCACTGGGAGGTCTTCCGCGAGCAGGTCGGGGATCCGGGCGAGCACGTCCACGTGGGCGCAAGCCTGTTCCACGACGTCGCACCGGCGGTCGAGCTCGGCCTGCCGACGGTCTGGATCAACCGGCTCGGCGAGGAGCCCGAGCCGCAGCCCGACATCGAGCTGCACTCGCTCGACGGGCTCGGCGCCGCGCTCGACGCGCTCGCCGCGCGCGGCTAGCCTCTCCGGCGATGGCTGTGCCCGCCGGTATTGCGATCCGACCGCTGACCGCCGAGGACATCGAGGCGGCGGCGGCGCTCCTCGCACTCGACGAGCAGCACTCGACCGGGTGTCCGTCGAAGCTCGGCCCCTCGGACCTCACGGAGTGGCTGAGCCGCGCCGACTTCGAGGTGGACACCTGGGTCTTCGAAGAGAACGGACGCTTCGTGGGCTTCGGCTGGCACGAGCCGCACAACCCGACCGCATACGCGGCCGGCGTCGTCCATCCGGAGGCGCGTGGCCGGGGGCTCGGCGCCGCGCTTGTGCAGCGCGCAGAGACCCGCGCACGAGAGGCAGGCGCCGGCCGTCTGCACTACGGCGTGCTTGCCGCCGATGCGGGAGCACCCGGCCTGTTGGCGGCGCACGGGTTTCGGGAGGTGCGCCGCTTCTCCGTGATGATGATCGAGCTCGACGGGCCACCGCCGGAGCCGTCGGTTCCCGACAGCCTCACGCTCGAGACCTTCACCGAGGCCGGCGCCCGCGCGTTCTACGACGCGCTCGACGCGTCGTTCCAGGATCACTGGGAGCACCAGTCGCGGCCCTTCGACGAGTGGTGGGAGATGCGCAGCAGCGTTCCGGACTTCGACTCGACGCTCTGGTTCCTCGTCCGCGACGGCGAAGAGGTCGCAGCGGTCGTCCGCAACGATCCGAATCGCAACGGCGGCGGCTGGGTCGGCGCCCTCGGCGTGCGGCGTGAGTGGCGCGGCAAGGGCCTCGGCCGCGCGCTGCTCTACCGCACCTTCGGCGAGTTCTACGATCGTGGCGTGAACCGCATCTCGCTCGGCGTCGACGCCGAGAATCCGACCGGCGCGACTAAGCTCTACGAGAGCGTCGGCATGACGACCGAGCTCGAGCAGGTCGTCTTCGAGAAGGCGCTGACATGAGCCGCCTCCGGGCGAAGTGCCCCACCTGCCGCGCCTACACGGCGGTCGCCATGGGGCCCGACTACGAGTGCCATTCCTGCGGGCGCACGTTCGCCGCCGGGCTCGTCCGCGTGCCCCGGGCCTGGGGCGACGGCGGCGAGGCGATGATCGAGTCGGCGTCCCTGCCGCTCGACTACCCGGAGGCCGGCGTCGTCGAGGAGGACTCGCTCCGGGCGCAGACGCTCGCCATGGCCGCCGACCTGCCGCAGCGTCCGCTCGTCCTCGGCGGCTGCTGCTGCTCGCACGTCGGCGCCGTCGAGGGCCTCGCTGCGCGCCACGACCGGCTGGGCGTGATCTGGCTCGACTCGCACGGCGACCTCAACACACCCGAGACGTCTCCATCCGGCAACGAGTGGGGTATGCCGCTGCGCATGCTGATCGACCGCGGCGCCGTCGAGGCGCAGGACGTGGCGCTGATCGGCGCCCGGAATCTCGATCCGCCGGAGGTCGAGTTCATCGCCGCCACGGGTATTAACGACTCGGCCGAGGCCGTCCTCGCCCGCGTCGACTGCGTCTACGTAGCCCTCGACTGCGACGTCTTCGAGCCGAGCGAGCTGGCCGTCTTCATGCCTGAGCCCGGCGGGCCTACGATCGCGGACGTCGAGAAGCTCTTCTGCGGGCTGCGCGACCGCGGCGTCGTCGTGGGCGCCGGCTTCACCGGGCTGGCCCCCGATCCTGGGAACGTCGAGAAGCTCGAGCGGCTCTCCACGGCGCTCGGTTATTGATCCTGTGGCACCGATCGCCACCGGCCCGCAACCCTCGAGCGGCGCGGCCGGTCTAAGCTAGCGCCGTGGCCAAGATCGACGTCTCGATCGAGACCGACGAGAAGCCTGCTCCGCCGCCGAAGCACCCGAATACCTGCCCGGGTTGCCATTCCCACTATCGGGACGACGAGCTCGAGCGGGCCCTCTGGGTCTGTGCGCATTGTGGACATCACTTCACGATGCGCGCCCGTGCGCGCATCGCGTCGATCGTCGACCTGGGCTCGTTCGTGGAAGAGGCCGCCGAGTTGCACTCGGAGGATCCACTCTCGTTCTTCGACCTCCGTCCCTACGTCGAGCGCATCGCCGAGGCCGAGATGTCGACCGGTCTCGCCGACGCGATCGTGATCGGCCAGGCGGCGATCGAGGGGCGCGGCTGCGAGCTCGCCGTGATGGATTTCTCGTTCATGGGCGGCTCGATGGGCAGCGTCGTCGGTGAGAAGTTCTCGCGTGCATGCGACTCCGCGGGCGAGCACGGCGTGCCGCTGATCGCCGTTACGGGCTCCGGCGGCGCGCGCATGCAAGAGGGCATCCTCGCCCTGATGCAGCTGCCGAAGACGGTCTGCGCCGTCGAGGATCTCCACGACGCGGGCCAGGCGCTGATCTGCGTGATGGCGCATCCGACGACGGGCGGGGTGCTGGCGAGCTTCGCGACGCTCGGCGACGTGCTGCTCGCCGAGCCGGGTGCGCTCATGTCCTTCGCCGGGCCGCGTGTCGTGCAGGGGATCACGCGGGAGAAGCTCCCGGACGATTTCGGCCGCGCGGAGCAGAACCTGCGCTTCGGCCATGTCGACGCGATCGTCGCCCGGCCGGAGCTGCGCGGCACGCTGTCCCGCCTCCTGAGGTTGTTCAATGCCCCCGAGTGACCACGAGCTGCGCCTGCGCGAGCGGCTCGGCCGCCTGCGAAACATGCCGCTCCTCGGCGGCGTGAAGCTCTCCGGCGAGCTCGATCGGCTGCAGCGGCAGCTCGATCGCATCGGGCAGCAGCCGACCGACGAGGACATCTGGCGCACCGTCCAGCTGGCCCGCCACGACGACCGGCCCTACACGCTCGACTACGTCGAGCGGATCCTGGACGACTGGTTCGAGCTGCACGGCGACCGCGGCCGGGCCGACGACGGCGCGATGGTCAGCGGGCTTGGGAAGCTCGACGGCCGCACGGTCGCCCTCGTCGGCCAGCAGAAGGGCCGCGACATCCAGGAGCGCGCAAAGCGCCAGTTCGGGATGCCGAACCCGGAGGGCTACCGCAAGGCGATCCGCGTCATGGAGCTCGCCAACCTCCACGGCTTCCCGGTGCTCTCGCTCGTCGACACGCCGGGGGCCTACCCGGGCGTCGCGGCCGAGCAGCACGGGCAGGGCGGCGCCATCGCCGCCTCCCAGCAGTGCATGGCGCGGCTGACCGTGCCGACCGTCGCGTGCGTGATCGGCGAGGGCGGCTCTGGCGGCGCGATCGCGATCGCCCTGGCCGACACCCTGCTGATGATGGAGCACGCGATCTACTCGGTGATCTCGCCCGAGGGCTGCGCGATGATCCTCTGGCGGGACGCCGGCGAGGCGAAGAAGGCGGCGGCGGCGTTCAAGCCGGATGCGGCCCACTGCCTCGAGCTCGGCGTGATCGACGGGATCGTGCCCGAGCCGGAAGGCGGGGCCCACACGGATCCCGACGCGGCTGCCCGGATGCTCAGCGAGGCGCTGCGGGACGCCCTCGACGACCTCGTGGACGTGCCCGCCGACGAGCTGCGGCGGCGCCGGCGGGCCAAGTTCCGCTCGCTCGGCGTGTTCGCCTGAGCTTTCGGTAGGTTTTTGTATGCTCCGAGCGGGTTTCCGCCGCCGCTGTCCACAGCGTCCACAGGCTTATCCCCGGATGTGGACGCCACTTGTAACGGGCGGTTATACGGCTCGTAGCGGGTAAAACAGGCGGCAAACGCAGCGCAGCGCCGGCTCGGGACCGCTCGACAAGGCAAGCTGGCTCCGTGGCGGAGCAGCTCGGGGACTACGACCGCAAGCGCGACCGGGGGCGGACGCCGGAGCCGTTCGGCTCGACGCGGAAGCGGGCGACGGCGCCGGTCTTCGTCGTCCAGCGCCATGACGCGCGGCGGCTCCACTACGACTTCCGGCTCGAGCTCGGCGGGGCTCTCGCCTCGTGGGCGGTGCCGAAGGGCGTCCCGCTCGAGCCCGGCCAGCGCGCGCTCGCGGTCCACGTCGAGGACCACCCGCTCGACTACGCGACCTTCGAGGGCGAGATCCCGAAGGGCAACTACGGCGCCGGCACCGTCGAGATCTGGGACAGCGGCACGTTCGAGCTGCTCGAGGAGAAGCCGGACGGCGGGCTCACGGTGCGTCTCCACGGCAAGCGGCTCGAGGGCACGTGGACACTCGTGCCGGCCTCGCTCGACGGCGACCCGAAGAACTGGCTGCTGATCCGTACGCGTGACGAGGCGGCGCCGCGCGACGGGGTGCGCAACGACTACCAGCCGATGCTCGCGACGTTGGCGCACGAGCTGCCGCGGGGCAGCCCCGGCGGTGGGGGGGACTGGGTGTACGAGGTGAAGTGGGACGGCTACCGCGCGCTCGGCTACGTCCGCGCGGGCGACGCGAAGCTCGTCTCGCGCAACGGCAACGATCTCACCGGCCGTTTCCCCGAGCTGGCGAAGGCGCTGGCGAAGGCGGTGCGCAGCCCCGAGTGCGTCGTCGACGGCGAGGTGTGCGCGCTCGACGAGCAGGGCCGGCCGAGCTTCTCCGCGATGCAGCAGGGCAAGCCGCGCACGCCGATCGTCTACGAGGTGTTCGACGTGCTCGAAGTCGACGGCGTGCGTGTGCTCGACCTTGCGCTCGCCGAGCGTCGCGCGCGGCTCGAGCAGCTGATCGACGCGCGCAGCGGCGCAGCGCACATTTCAAATTCGGTGCGCATCTCCCCGTTCTTCGACGACGGCGCCGCGCTGCTCGAGGCGGCCACCGAGCAGCGGCTCGAAGGCGTGATGGCCAAGAAGCTCTCCTCGCGCTACGGCGAGGGCAAGCGGGGGCGCGACTGGCTGAAGATCAAGACGCACGGCCGCCAGGAGTTCGTCATCTGCGGCTGGACGAAGGGGCACGGCCGCCGCGCCGGCAGCTTCGGCTCGCTCGTGCTCGGCGTGCACCGCGGCCGCGAGGTGCACTGGGTGGGCAACTGCGGCACCGGCTTCACCGAGCGCGACATCGAGGAGCTGCTCGCGAAGCTCGAGCCGCTGCGGGCGGAATCCTGCCCGTTCCCGGAGGTGCCGAAGATGCCGAAGGTGCGCAAGGGCGACGTCGCGTGGGTGGAGCCGAGGCTCGTGTGCGAGGTGGAGTTCGCGGAATGGACGCACGAAGAGCATCTGCGCGCGCCGAGCTTCCAGGGGCTACGGGACGACAAGGCGCCGCGCCGGGTGCGCCGCGAAGGTTCAGCGGTCGAGGAGCAGGCCGGCCGGGTGAAGCTCTCGAACCTCGACAAGGTGTTCTGGCCGGAGGAGGGCATCACGAAGGGCGACCTCCTCGCGTACTACCGCGCCGTTGCACCGGTGCTGCTCCCGCACCTACGTGACCGGCCGTTCACGATGCGCCGGTACCCCGACGGTGCGTTCGGCAAGGCGTTCTTCCAGAAGGACGCGCCGAAACACATGCCGGAGTGGATCCCGACGTTCCGCGCCCACGTCTCGTCGCGGGACTCGCCGCCGCGCCGGAAGTGGATCGAGGCGCCGGTCGTCAACGACGAGGACGCGTTGCTCTGGATGGTGAACATGGGCTGCATCGACCTGAACACGTGGTACTCGCGCATCGACAGACCGGACCGTCCCGACTTCGTGCTCTTCGACCTCGATCCCTCGGCCGACGTCGGCTTTCAGGAGACGATCCAGGTGGCGCTGGTCGTGAAGGCCGCGCTCGACGCGGTCGGTCTCGAGTCGTTTGCGAAGACGTCGAGCGCCGACGGGATGCACGTGCTCGTCCCGATCGAGCGGAGGTACACGTTCGACGACACGCGCGAGTTCTCGGAGATCGTGGCCGGCGCGATCGCGCGCACCCATCGGGGGCTCGCGACGACGGAGTGGACGAAGGCGAAGCGGCGCGGCGTGCTGAACGACTCGAACCAGAACGGCGAGGGCAAGACGATTGCATCGGTGTACTCGGTGCGGCCGCGGCCCGGCGCGCCGGTGTCGACGCCGCTGCGCTGGGACGAGGTGAACGAGACGCTCGACCCCGCGTCGTTCACGATGGACGCCGTGCTCGAGCGGGTGCGCAAGCACGGCGACCTGTTCGCGGACGTGCTGTCCACCCGCCAGCGCCTCGACAGCGCGCTCAAGGCGTTGCGCTAGCTCTTCCCGCCGTCGAGCCCTTCTGGGTGGCCGAGGGCTCCGAGCTCGGCGATGTCGCGTCGGAAGAGCAGCGACGTCGTCCAGTCGACGACGACGCGCAGCTTCCGTGAGAACAGCGGCAGCTGGTAGAGGTGATACGACCGCGTGACGAACCAGCCGGGGAAGCCGCGCAGCCGGAGGCCGAGCACGTCCGCGATTCCCTTGTAGCGGCCGAGCGTCGCCACCTGCCCGAGCATGCGGTAGCCATACGGACGCGGTGTTCCCTGCAGGTTCTTCGCGAGCCGCCGCGCCTGGCGGAGCGCATGCTGGCACGTCGGCGGGTCGGGCCTGTCGCTGCGCTTGTTCGGCACTCGCGCGCAGTCGCCGAGCGACCACACGTGCTCGTGGCCGCGTACGCGCAGCAGCTCGTCGACCTCGACACGACGGCGCTCGTCGAGTGGCAACGCGAGCTCTTGCAACAGCGGATTCGCGGCGACGCCCGCCGTCCAGACGAGCGTCCGCGTCGGGATGCGCGCTCCGTCAGCGAGCACGACCTCGTCCGCCGAGACGGAACTGAGCATCGTGTCGACGTGGATCTCGACTCCGCGCTGTGTCAGCTCGCGCGCCGCGTACTCGCCGAGGCGGGAGGGGATCTCCGGCAGGATCTTCGGCGCCGCGTCGACGAGCACCCAGCGCCGCGGGACGGCTGCAAGCCCGGGGTAGTAGCGGGCGGCGTCGTCGACGAGGTCGGAGAGCTCGGCGAGCGCCTCGACGCCCGCGTAACCGGCACCGACGAAGACGAAGGTAAGCCGGCGCGCGCGCTCGGTGACATCCGGCGTCGCGTCTGCGGCCTCGAGCTCGCGCAGGACGTGGTTGCGCAGGTGGATTGCGTCGGCGAGGGACTTGAACGAGAGGCCGTGCTCGGTCAGCCCCGGCACCGGAGCGACACGCGGGACTGCGCCGAGCGCCAGCACGAGCTCGTGCCAGCGCACGGTCTGCGTTCCGACCTCGGTCTCGATCGTCGCCGTGCAGGCCTCGAAGTCGACGCCGGTCGCCCGGCCGAGCAGCAGCTCGGCGTGCGGGCACATCACACGCAGCGGCACGACGGCGTGGCGCGGCTCGAGCGTGCCCGACGCCGCCTCGGGCAGCAGCGGCGTGTAGAGCATGAAGTTCTCGAGGCTGACGATCGTCGCGCCGCGCCCACCGAGCAGTCGCGCGACGTAGGCGCCGGCGAAGCCGCCGCCCAGGATCAGTACGCCGCCGTGCGCGTCACGCTCGACCACCGCTCTCTTGTAGCAGCCGGCCGCGGAGGAAGTCGCGCTCGACGTCGCTCGGCGCGAGCTCGAGCGCCCGCTCGTACGCCGCGGCGGCGTCCTCGGCGCGGCCGAGCCGCCGCAGAAGGTCGGCTCGCGCCGAGTGAAACAGGTGGTACTCGGAGAGCCCGGAGATCGCGTCGACGAGCGCGAGCCCGGCTTCGGGCCCCTCCGCCATCGCGACTGCGACCGCGCGGTTGAGCTCGATCACCGGCGACGGCTCGAGCTCGGCGAGCCGTGCGTATAGCGCGACGATCCCCGGCCAGTCGGAGACGTCGCCGCTGTGGGCGGCCGCGATGCCGGCCTGGAGGAGGTACGCGCCGGGCGCCGGAAGCGACAGCGCGCGCCGCAGAGCCTCGTGTCCCGCGGCGATCTCGGTGCGGTCCCACAACGAGCGGTCTTGCTGGTCCAGCAGCACGAGCGCACCGTCGAGCACGCGCGCGTCTCGCCGCGCATCCTGGAAGAGCAGCAGTGCGTGCAGTCCGTGCACCTCCGGCTCGTCCGGCATCAGCGTCGCGAGGATCGCCGCCAGCCGGATCGCCTCCGAGCACAGTTCGCGACGCACCGGCGGCCCGTAGCCGGCGTTGAAGATGAGATAGACGACGCGGAGCACGTCGCCGAGCCGGTCCGGCAGCAGCTCGTCGGGCGGAACGCGGAACGGGATGCCCGCGTCGCGGATCTTCCGCTTCGCGCGGACGAGCCGCTGCGCCATCGTCGCCTCCGGGACGAGAAACGCTCGCGCGAGCTCGCCCGTCTCGAGGCCGCCGAGGGTCCGCAGTGTCAGCGCCAGCCGCGCTTCGAGCGAGAGCGCGGGATGGCAGCAGGCGAAGATGAGGCTGAGCCGCTCGTCAGGGATCGTCGTCTCCTCGTCCATCTCGTCGTCCTCGTGTTCGGCCTGAAGCCGTGCCAGTAGCTCGGTCTTGCGTTGCAGGTTCCGCTCGCGGCGCAGCCGGTCGATCGCGCGGTTGCGTGCCACGGTGACGAGCCAGCCTGCGGGATTTGCCGGCGCGCCGTCCCGCGGCCACCGTTCGAGCGCCGCCGCAACCGCGTCTTGTAGGGCGTCCTCTGCGAGGTCGAAGTCGCCGAGGACGCCGATCAGCGTTGCGAGCACGCGGCCGTGCTCCTCGCGAAAGAGCGCGGTGAGCGCGGTGTCCGCGTGCGCGGCTATCCGGACGAGCTCTCGACGCGCATCGGCAGCACGGGCCGCACCTCGACCGTCCCGTGGGGGATCTTTCCCGCCCACTCGAGCGCCTCGTCGACGGTCTCGACCTCGATCAGGAAGTACCCGCCGAGCTGTTCCTTCGTCTCCGCGTAGGGGCCGTCGGTGACGAGGGGCTTGGCGCCTTCGCGGATCTGGACGGTCGTCGCGGTCGAGGTCGGCTGCAGCCGCTCGCCGCCGACCATGGCGCCCTTCTCGCGCAGCTCGGTCGCGTAGGCGCCCCACTTCTCCATCAAGCCATCGCGAGCGTCCTCGGACAGCGCTGCCCAGCCCTGCTCGTCGCCGTGGATCAGGAGCATGTACTGCATTGAGGATCCTCCTTGGAAGTCGATGACGACAATACGACGAACGGGCTATCGAGATCTCGACATCCGCCCCAACAATGTCAGGGCGCCGCCCTTGTCGAGCCATTCGTTGAGGTTGCCGCACTTCGGGCTCTGGACGCAGGACGGGCAGCCGCGCTCGCACGGGCAGCCTTCGAGCATGCGCACGGTGTCGGCCACCCAGCCCTCGAACTGCTCGAAGCCGCGCTCGGCGATGCCGACGCCCCCGGGATGGCCGTCGTAGACGAAGACGGTCGCCTCGCCGGTGTCCTGGTGGACGTTCGTCGAGAGGCCGCCGATGTCCCAGCGGTCGCACATCGCCCACAAGGGCAGGATCGCGATCATCGAGTGCTCCGCGGCGTGCAACGACGAGAGAAGCATCGGCATCGCCTCGAGCCCTTCCAGGTGCCGCGCGCTCGGGACGTACCAGACCGCCTCCGTCTCGAACGTCGTGGCCGGCAGGTCGAGCTGGACGGTGTCAATTAGATGCCCGTCGATCGTCGCCTGGTCGCGAATGCTTTTTCGCTGGTACGCGACGACCTGCTCCGTCACCGAGACGCGGCCGAACGTCAGGCTGAGGCCAAGGCGCCGCTCGACGCGCAGCGGCTCGTCGACGCCCGTCGACGTCTCCTTCTTCGCCTGCGTGTACCAGTCGCCGGAGAACGGCTCGACCACCGCGTGCCGTGCGAGCAGGTCGAGCTCGCGTACGAGCCACGGCTCGCCCATGTGCAGGTACACCGCACCCTGGTGCACGGTCGAGTACGCGCGCTCGCGCTCGACGATGCCGAGCAGCGCGCCGGTTGTCGCGTCGATCACCGTGAACGCGTCGGCGGTGGCCGAGCGCAGCGGTGTGCGTCCGGCGGGATAGTCCTTGCCGGCATACACCCAGCCCCGCGGCGTGTGTTGCAGCTCGGGAATCAGCGGCGCCCGTGTCAGCGCCTCGTCGCCGAGCGTCGCACGGTCGTCGTCGTCGACAGGCGCCTCGAACGCGGCGGCTGTGACGTGCCCGTCGAGCACGCGCGGGTTCGTGTGATCGAGGATCGCCGCTTCGACACGGCGGCCGAGCAGGGTCCCGGGCTCGCGCATGAAGTACTGGTCGAGTGCGTCCTCCGAGGCGACCAGCACCGCGAGCCCGTGCCCGCGTCGCCCGGCGCGGCCCCACTGCTGCCGCAGGCTCGCAACCGTGCCTGGAAACCCGACGGAGATCGCGCAGTCGAGCAGGCCGATGTCGATGCCGAGCTCGAGTGCATCCGTGCACGAGACGCCGAGCAGCTCGCCTGCGACGAGCCGCCGCTCGATGTCGCGCCGCTGCT
>JANMWV010000014.1:0-20094 GCA_031394165.1 Actinomycetes bacterium | reverse complement strand
AAGAGACTTCGCCGTCGCCGACGAGCGTAAACGGCGCCTCCACATAGACGCTTGAGCCACGATGGGATGCTGTCGCTGCCGACCTTGGTGCTCCGGGCGGTTTGAGCAGTGGCTTCATACCCAATGCGGTTTCGAGCTCCTTGAGGTGTTTCCCGTCGTACCGATCGAAGTAAGCGAAGAAGCGCTTGATCATCTTCTGATCGTCGTAAACGCCCATCTGCACTTGCGGCTCTTTCCCGTCAAACAGATCCATCCCATACTGGCACCACGGGAGGTCGCTCTCGTATCCCCGAATCGTCTCGCGTGTTCCCCGACCGGTCTTCTTGACTAGTCGCCCGTCGATCTCGAGGTGATCGATCAGACGGTCAGTCTCGCGCCAGACGGCGGCGTAGAGTTCGCTCCTTGATTGCATGACGCGACGACTCTATTCACCTGCCAGATAAGGCTGCAGCCGCTGCTCGATTACTGGCCCTCGGCCCGCGTGACGCCTCCCTTCTCAGCGCCTGTTGCCAGACTCGAGGCCCCCGAGGCGGTCGTGAAAGGTAATGGTTCACGCTGGAAGGAGCGCCCTAGGGTGCTACGCCGCCACCGATGCGCACGAGCAGCGATCCCACTCGATCGCGCAAGACATCGGCGCGCTCCGCGGCCGCCCGCCCGTATTCGCGCACGGCGTCCTGGATCGCGTAGTCGAAGTAGGCGTCCTCCATCAGCGCTGCGAGGCCTGAGCGAACGTAGTGGCGAAGAGCCGCCGAATGCGCGGCGAGCTCGTCCTCGAGCTCGCGCCTGCCGTTTATCAACACGAGAATGTCGTGGACATCGAGGCTGCCAAGAACGTCGCCTGCTCCCCGTCCTTCCCATGCGGCGAGCTTCGTCGCGATCGTGAGTGGGGGCGACAGAACACGGATCACCACACCCGAATCGAGCAGGGCCTCGACCGCCGTCTCGAGTCCGAGGTCATACCAGGGATTCGTGAACCCGAGCACATCGCCTGCGGTCGGCATGACGTCGATAACAAGCCCACTCGACCGGTGACGCCAACGGCAGACCACCGGCTCGTTGGCGCCTTCCTCCAGTCCGCGCTCTCGCAACCGCTCGGCAAACGCGTAATAGTCGCCACGGCTCCGCACGTCGCAGATCACGTCGACGTCGTCAGTCGCACGCGTGGGCGGCGCACCCGTCTCCGTCAGCCAGAGATAAATCGTTGCGCCGCCGACGAACACGACGTCCTCCACCAGGGGTCCGAGAATGTCCGCCGCGAGCTCGAGCTGGAGGTCGCTCATTCCCAACGCGCCCCGCGGCCAAGCAGCTCATCGCGCACCAAGGCGGCGGCGACCGAACGGACACGAGCATTGCCGGCTCTGAGCGAATCGATGATCGCGAGGATCGCAGAGAGACGAGGATTGCGTTCGGCGGCCGAGACGGCGCCCTTGTGGAGAGGGTCGATTGCCTGACCGCGCACGCGCCCGACCGCCGACGGCCATACCGGCGGCAGCGCGCTCCCGGGTTCGCGGATCTCCGAAGAGACGGGTTCCGCGGCCCAGGCGGCGGGTACGCCCGGCACGACCTCTCCGAGTCGTGCGGGCGCCACATACCGAACCGCGTGGAGAAGGAACTCTTCGAAGTTCGGGAGGCGGACCCGCCTCAGCTCCGGATCGTAGAGGCCGGCCTCCGCGCTTCGTTTCAGCGCTCGCTGCACGAACGGCAAGGGCACGTCGAGCTCGGCCGCCAGCCCGCGGTACGTCCAGTGCTCACGGTCGCTTGCCACGAGTCCGGCGAGGACGTAGATATCCCCCGGGTTGACCATCCACGAATCGTATCATGTATCGATACCCAATACGAGATTTCGGCTACTAGCACCACGTATCAATCCGAGGCCCTCGCGCGCCAAGGCTTGCGCGTCGGCGCGCCAGGGGATATTGTGCGTCTAGCGTACCGATCGGTGCCGCAAACGCACATGAAGACTGAGCCTCCCATCCTCCTACCCCTCTTCCGCTCGGACGCGCAGGCGCGCCTCCTCGCGCGCCTCTATCTCCGGCCGGGCGAGCAGAAGCCGCTTTCCGAGCTGGCGCGCGAGCTCGGGCTCAGTCACGCCACGATCTCACGCGAGGCCGACCGGCTGGAGCGCGCCGGGCTCATCCGTAGCGACCACATCGGCAAGCAGCGCCTGCTGCATGCTGATGAGACATCCCGCTACTACGTCTCGCTTCGCGATCTCCTCACGCGGGCGTTCGGACCGGTGCCTGTACTCGAGCGGTCGCTGCGCGGTCGAGACGGGGTCGAGAGAGCGTTTCTGTACGGCTCCTGGGCGGCTCGATACCTCGGCGAAGCCGGTGAGGCTCCGCGCGATCTCGACCTCCTGATCGTCGGCTCGCCGTCGCGGCGAGCCATCGCCAGACTGAGCGCCGATCTGGCACGCGAGCTCGGGTACGAGATCAACCCTACGATCGTCCCGACCTCCGAGTGGGAGACGAAGAAGAGCCCGTTTCTCCGGACGGTCTCGCGCGCGCCCCTCGTCGAGCTCACGCTCGCCGCCGAATGAGCGAAGAAGACGTCCAGCGGCTGCTCGCCGAGAAGAAGATCGAAGCGGTCGAGCCCGACGCGGAGACAGCACGCGCAGAGATCGCGACGGCTCGCCAACATCTCGTCTCCGCGCTGGAGATCGCAGAGCGCGACCCCACGCTCGCATTCATCGCCCTCTACGACGCGATCCGCAAAGCGATCCAGGCGCACGCGCGCGCGAACGGCTACCGCGTGACGAAGGGCGCCGGCGGACACGTCAAGACCGGCGAGTACGCGCTCGCAGCTCTGGACGCGCTCGAGATCCGCGACCATCTCGACGAGTTCGACGCGCTGCGAGCGATCCGCAACCAGAGCGAGTACGAAGCGCTGTTCGTCGGCGTGGACGAGATCGAGGAAACGCATGCCCACGCGTACGCGATCGTCGAGGCTGTCGCCGCAGAGCTCGAGGCGTAGACCGCTCCCGACAGGCAGGATGCCGACGTGGACTACGTCAACCTCGGCAACACGCGTAGCGCGCAGTGCATCGGCCTCGCCAAGGCGGACGTCGAGCGCGGCCGGAAGCCGTTCGAGCAGTTCAAGACGATCTAGCCGATGACCGGCGAGCCACAGCAGCTGCTCACAATCGCGAAGCGGCTGCCGGTCGCGGACGCGCGCGCCGTCGGTGGCCCCGTGCCGCTGCGGCTGCTCGCGGCCTACTTCGGCGTCGCGCTGCTCGGCTGGCTCGCGGCGGCCGTCACGCTCGTCGTCGCGGCGCCCGATCTCGCGGCGGGCGACACGGGAGCGCGGGCGCCGGTCCTCGCCGCGCACCTGCTCGCGCTCGTGTTCCTGCCGCTCGCCGTGTCCGGCGGGGCGTTTCACCTGCTGCCGGTGATGCTGCGCAACGACCTGCGGAGCCCGCGGCGGCTCTGGCTGGCGCTGCCGCTGCTCGCCGCAGGCGGCGGGCTGACGGCGCCCGGGGTCGCGTTAGACATACCGCGCCTGCTCTGGCCGGGGGCGACGCTCGTGACCGCGGGCCTCGCGCTCGTCCTCGTCGAGCTCGGCGGCCTCGTCGTCCGGGCGCCCCGGGGCCGGATGCTCGTCGCGAGCCGCACCGGCGTCGCGCTCAGCCTCTTCCACGTCGTCGCGGCGCTCGTCCTCGGGTCGCTCCTCTTCTCGAACGGCGACAGCACCGTCCTCGGCGTCACCCACGATCGCTGGCTGCTCGTCCACCTGCATGTCGCCCTGCTCGGCTGGATCGCGATGCTCATCCTCACCGTCGGACGCACGCTCGCGCCCATGCTCGCCGTCGCACCGACCGCGCCCGGCCGGCGCGCGCCCGTCGACGAGATTGCGCTCGCCGCGGGTGTGTGGCTGCTGGCGACGGGGATCGCGATCTCGCGCTGGCTTGCCGTCGCCGGTGCCGTCGTCGTCCTGCTCGCGCTCGCCCGCTTCGGCGCGCTCGTGTTGCGCGTCGCGCGGACACGACGGATCGAGCTCGAGGGCCCGCTCGCCCACCTGCTCGCCGGTGCGGCGTTCCTGCTCCAGGCGGCGGCGCTCGGCTTCGCGCTGCTCGCCGGCGTTGCGCACGAGGAGCGCCGCGCCGGCGCGTACGTGCTGTTGCTGCTGCTCGGCTGGGCGGCCGGGGTGACGCTCGGCCACCTGCCGAAGCTGCTGTCGCTGTCGCTCTGGGTGTGGTGGCCGCCGGGCCCGCGGCCGAAGCAGAACGCGCTCTACCCGCGACGACTCGCGCTGGCCGAGGCGGTCGCCTTCGCGATCGGCGTCGAGGCACTCGCGCTCGGTGCGTTTCTCGGCAACGCGACGACCGCAAGGGCCGGCGCGGCCGTGCTCGTCGTCGCCGCCGTGCTCGCGGTCGCCGCGGCGGCGACGGTCTGGGCGCGGCGGTCGCGCGTGACCGTCGGCTCGTGAGCAGCCATCATCCCCTCACGACCGATCGACGACGGGAGAGACCATGGACTACGTGAACCTCGGGAACACCGGCCTGCGCGTCTCGCGCGTCTGCCTCGGGATGATGAGCTACGGCAAGCACGAGAGCCGCGAGTGGACGATCGACGACGACGACGCCGAGCCGATCGTTCGCCGCGCGGTCGAGGGCGGGATCACCTTCTTCGACACGGCTGACGTCTACAACGGCGGCGAGAGCGAGGTGACGACGGGAAAGCTCCTGAAGAAGCTCTTCGGCATGCGCGAGGAGTACGTCGTCGCGACGAAGGTGCACGGCAGGACGATGCCGGGCGTGAACGGCCTCGGGCTCTCGCGGAAGCACATCCTCGCGTCGATCGACGCGTCGCTGAAGCGGCTCGACCTCGACTACGTCGACCTGTACCAAATCCACCGCTGGGACGACCGCACACCGATCGAAGAGACCATGGAGGCGCTGCACGACGTAGTGAAGTCGGGCAAGGCGCGCTACATCGGCGCGAGCAGCATGCACGCGTGGCAGTTCGCGAAGGCGCAGCGCGTCGCGACGACGAAGTTCGTGTCGATGCAGAACCACTACAACCTCATCTACCGCGAAGAAGAACGGGAGATGATCCCGCAGTGCATCGACATGGGCGTCGCGGTGATTCCGTGGAGCCCGCTCGCGCGCGGCCTGCTCGCCGGCAACCGCACCACGTCCGGCGAACGGCTGACGACGCGCGCGAAGACCGACCCCTTCACCGACCGGCTCTACAACCCCGAGCTCGACGCCGCCGTGATCGAGCGCCTCGCCGACGTGGCGTCGGCGCGCGGCCTCCCGACGGCGCAGGTCGCGCTCGCGTGGCTCCTGCAGAAGCCCGGCGTCACGGCCCCGATCGTCGGCGCGACGAAGCTCCAGCATCTCGAGGACGCGCTCGCCGCCGAGCAGCTGTCGCTGAGCGACACCGAAGTCGCGCAGCTCGAGGAACCGTACGTCCCGCGCCGCGTGGCGTTCTGACCCGCCGCGGACGCAGCAGACAGCGGTTCCGTCGCGCCCATCTGCGACCCTGGCGGCATGCCCGGGCTTCGCATTGCTCTGCTTTCGCTCGGCCTCGCCTCGGCCGGCGTTGTCGCGCTCGCCGGCTGCGGCGGCGGCGGGCGGCTCGCGCACAGCGATTTCGCCACGCGGGCCGACGCGGTCTGCACGGCCTTCCGCTCGTCGACGGAGCGGATCGCCCGCCCGCGCACCTACGCCGACATCGTCGCCTACGTCAAGACGACGCGGCCGCTGTACGAGGCTGCGCGGCTCGAGCTCGTTGCGCTGAAGCCGCCCGCCAAGGACGTGCCGCTCGTGCGTCGGTGGCTCGCGGCGGACAAGCGCATCAGCGACGCGCTCGGCGATCTCGGCGAGGCTGCGCTACGCCACGACTTCCCGGCCGTGACTGCCGCCGCCAACCGGATCCAGGCGGAAGGCGTCGAGAGCCGCCACGCCGCGCAGCAGCTCGGGCTCAAGGTCTGCTCGCAGGCCTAGGTCGCGCTAGCGGCCGCTGAACTTCGGCGCGCGCTTCTCGAGGAACGCCGTCACGCCCTCGCGGAAGTCGTCGCCCTCGGTCGCGACCGTCTGGAGCTGCGCTTCCAGCTCGAGTTGCTCGTCGAGCGACGCGGTGTCTGCGTGGTCGAAGAGCCGCTTCGTCATGCCGATCGCGCGCGTCGGCAACGACGCGTAGAAGGCGCCGAGCTCCGCGGCCCGTGCGGGGAGCGCATCGGTCTCGACGACCTCGGAGACGAGACCCCAGGCGTGTGCTTCCGCCGCCGACAGCTTGCGGTTCGAGCTCATCCACTCGAACGCGCGCGGCGCGCCGAGCAGACGGTGGATGAAGTACGTCCCGCCCGCATCCGGGACGAGACCGATGCCGACGAAGCCGGGGACGAAGCTCGCTGCCTCGGCAGCGATGCGGATGTCGCACGCGCAGGCGAACGAGAGCCCCGCGCCGGCGCACGCACCGTTCACCGCGGCGATCACCGGTTTCTCGAGCGCACGGATCGCGAGCACGTTCGGGTGGTAGGTCGCGCGCAGCGAAGCGCCGACGTCGCCCGCCTCGCCGAACTCCTTCAGGTCCTGCCCCGCGCAGAAGCCCTTGCCCGCGCCCGTGACGACGACGGCGCGCACCTCCGGATCGCGCGCCTCCTTCAGCGCCTCGCGCAGCGCCGCGTGCAACGCGCGGTTGAACGCGTTGAAGACCTCGGGTCGGTTGAGCGTGATCGTCTGCACCGCGCCGTCACGCGTGACCTCGACCTCTGCCATGCCGCGAGCCTACCGGCCCTTGAACTCGGGGGAGCGCTTCTCGAGAAAGGCGTGCAGCCCTTCGTCCGCGTCCTCCGACGCGCGCACGAGATAGAACGCCTTGCGCTCGAAGTCGACGCCGGCGGCGAGCGGCGTCTCGAAGGCCTGATCGACCGCCTCCTTCGCGAGCCGCACCGCGATCGGCCCCTTCGTGGCGATCTCGTGTGCGACGCGCTTCGCCTGGTCGAGCCACGCTTCCTTCGCCACGACGCGCGCGACGAGCCCGAAGGCGAGGGCCTCACGCGCGGAAAGAGTCCGCCCCGTGAGGATCATGTCCATCGCGAGTGCCTTGCCGACTGCGCGCGTCAGCCGCTGCGTCCCGCCGGCGCCGGGCAGCACGCCCAGGTTGATCTCCGGCTGCCCGAACCTCGCCGTCTCGGACGCGACGATCAGGTCGCAGAGCATCGCCAGCTCGCAGCCGCCGCCGAGAGCGAAACCCGAGACCGCTGCGACTATCGGTGTACGGAGATCGCGCACTGCATCGAAGCGCTCGATGCGCCGGTTCTCGTAGAGCGAGACCGCCGTGCCCGCCGCGAGCTCGTTGATGTCCGCGCCCGCGGCGAACGCACGCTCGCTCCCCCCGAGCACGATCGCGCGAACCTCAGGATCGGCGTCGAGCTCCGAGAGCGCCGCGACGACGGCGCCGAGCAGCTCGCCCGAGAGCGCGTTCAGCTGCTTGGGCCGGTTCATCAACACGACGCCGACGTGGCCGTCGCGCTCGACGACTACGAGCTCTTCTTGTCCAGGAATGACTGGATCGCCCCCTTCGCCTCGTCGTTCAGCATCGACAGGGCCAGCCAGTCGCGCGCGTGTCCGATCGTCTCGTTCCACGAGATGTCGCGCCACCAGTTG
Source organism: Actinomycetes bacterium (assembly GCA_031394165.1). Lineage (GTDB taxonomy): Bacteria > Actinomycetota > Thermoleophilia > Gaiellales > Gaiellaceae > Palsa-739. The sequence continues at coordinate 12,482 of JANMWV010000014.1, read as the reverse complement.
AGCTGCTGCTTCGCATAGCGCGTCGTCTGCGGGAGCTTCGCCGCGAGCTTCTCGGCCACCTCGTCCACCTTCGCATCGAGCTCGTCGCGCGGAACGGCCCAGTTGACGAGACCCCACTCCGCAGCGAGCTTCGCGGGCACCGGCTCGCACATGAGGATCATCTCGCGCGCGCGCCGGTCGCCGACCATGATCGGCAGCCACTGCGTTGCACCGCCCGCCGGCACCGAGCCGTGCTCGAGCCCGACGTGGCGGATGAACGCGTCGTCGGCCATCACGGTGAGGTCGCACGCCATCTGCAACTCGTTGCCGCCGCCGACCGCGATGCCCTGCACGCGCGCCAGCGTCGGCTTGCCGATCTCGCGCAGACGGTCGTGCATGTCCTTGAACGCGCCGAACCACTTCCAGTACTCCTTGGGATTGCCGATTAGGTCGACACCCCACGCACGCAGATCGGCGCCGACGCAGAACGCGCGGCCTTCGCCGGTGATCACGACGACGCGGATCTCGTCGTCCCAACTCGAGTCCTCGCACGCACGCGCGATCTCGCGCAGCATCTTGAAGTCGAAGGCGTTCAAGACCTCCGGCCGGTTAAGCGTGATTGTCGCCCGGTGGCCGTTCTTCTCGTAGCGGATCCGCTCGAAGCCGAGCTCGGCCGGATCGACCGGACGTGGTGCGTCGGGCTCAGCCATTCACGTCCGCAACGTAGACGCTGTGCGGAACGCCCATCTCCGCGGCGTCCTTGCCGGTCGCCGCGAACTCCTCACCGGCGGCTGCCGCCTTGAACGCATCGGCGTCGGCGAACTCGAACTCGGCGTAGTACCCAAGCTCGTCTCCGGACAGCGTCCGTTTGACAGGCCCGTGCCGGAACACGGCGTTCGGCACGTGGCGGCACAGCTCCACGTGCTGCGCGTAGCGCTCGGGATCCGGCGCCGTCTCGTACACGACGAATACGCGATACATGGCCTTCCTTTCGCTCGCTGGCCGAGGCAGACTATCCCGACCGACGCGAGGAGGAGACATGGCAGGCGAGATGGTGCACTACGAGGTGACCGTGAAGGACGCCGACGCAGCACAGGCCTTCTGGGGCGGCGTCTTCGGCTGGAAGTTCGGCGACAGCATGCCGGGGATGGACTACCGGATGGCGCAGATCAACGAAACGTCGGGCGCCGCGATCGCCGGCGGGGATGCGACCAACAGCCACCCGAACGTCTATCTGAACGTCGACGACATCGACGCCTCGATCGCCAAGGTGCGCGAGCTCGGCGGCAAGGCGGACGACAAGACTGTGGTGCCGACACACGGCTCGTTCTCGGCGTGCAGCGATCCCGAGGGGGTCGCGTTCCACCTCTGGCAGGGCGACGCCTCGGCCGGGTAGCGCAGCCCGAAGCGGGCTATGGTTGGCGCCGTGTCGGGGAGCGGCGTAGCGGTCGGACTATCCGTGCTCGCGGGCCTCGCGGGCGGGGTGCAGATCGCGCTGATGTCGGGGCTCGGCGACCGGATCAGCATCGTCGGCGCGCTCGCCTTCGCGACGCTCTTCACCGCGGTCGCGTCGTTCCTGATCCTCGTCGTCGCGCGGCGGAGCCTCGCCGCGTACGTCGATGCGTTCCACCAGCCGTGGTGGATCCTGATGGGCGGCCTGATGGGCCTGCTGATCGTCTTCACGATCACCTTCGCGGGCCCGCGCATCGGCACCGCGCCCACGCTCGGGATCCTCATCGCCGGCCAGCTCGTGATGGGCGCGGCGATCGACAAGTGGGGCCTCCTCGGCTCGGACAAGGTCGCGCTGCACTGGCCGCGGGTCGCCGGAATCCTGCTGCTCGCGGTCGGCTCCGGGCTCTCCCTGAAGAACTAGAGGCTTGATGGGCGAGCGCCGCGCGTCCGCGATCAGCCTCGTACTCGGCGCGGCGTGCTCGGTGCAGGGCGGCGCCGCGGTCGCGAAGACGCTCTTCCCGCAGCTCGGCCCGCCCGGCGTCGTGTTCCTGCGGCTCCTGTTCGGCGCGCTCGCGCTGTGGGCGATCGCGCGTCCGCAGATCCGCGGGCGGAGCCGCGCCGACCTCCAGCTCGTCGGCGCGCTCGGCGTCGTGCTCGTCACGATGAACCTCTGCTTCTACGAAGCGCTGGCGCGTGCGCCGCTCGGCGTCGTCGTCACGGTCGAGTTCCTCGGCCCGCTCGCCGTCGCAGTGCTGTTCTCGCGCAGGCCGGTCGACCTCGTCTGGGTCGTGCTCGCCGGCACGGGCGTCGGATTGCTGGCGAACGGCGGCGGCAAGGCCGTGCACCCGGCGGGGATCGTGCTCGCCGCGGTGGCCGGGATCTTCTGGGCGCTCTACATCCTGCTCAGCGTGCGGGTCGGGCGCGTGTGGCCCGGAGCGACGGGGCTCGCGCCGGCGATGGTGCTCGGCGGCCTGATCGCGCTGCCGTGGGGCGTGATCAGCGCGGGGCACCACCTCGGCGACGCGCAGCTCGTCGGCGCGGCGGTCGGCGTCGGGCTGCTGTCGTCGGCGCTGCCGTGGTCGATGGAGCTCGAGGCGCTGCGACGGCTGCCGCCTGCGGTCTTCAGCGTCGTGCTGAGCCTCGAACCGGGCGTTGCTGCACTCGCGGGATTCGTGTTCCTGCACGAGCACCTGCGCGGCCGCGCGTGGGCCGCGATCGCGCTCGTCGTCGTGGCCAGCGCGGGCGCCGCCCGGAGGCGTGCGCCCACGCTGCCGCTCGACGCCTAGCCTTCCGGCCGGATGTTCTGGTTGACGCGGAACACGTTGTCCGGGTCGTACATCGCCTTGACCTGCGCAAGGCGGTCGTAGTTGTCGCCGTAGGTGGCGCGAACCCTCTCTTGCCCCTCGTCCATCATGAAGTTGACGTACGCGCCGCCGGCCGAGTACGGATGCAGCGCCTCCCAGTACGCGACCGTCCAGTCCCTCAGTTCCTTTGCCTTCGCCGGATCGGGGTCGACGCCGACGATGACCTGCGCGAAGTGTGCGTCCCGGTACGCCCAGGCGGTGTCGGCGTTGCCGACCCGCGACGCCGCACCGTCGATCGGATACATGTGCATGCTGCTCTTCCACGTCGGGAGTTGCCGGCCGAACTCGAGATGCTTCTGGTTCGCCTCGTCCGGCAGCACGTCGATGAAGTCGGCGCGCCAGTACCACTGGTCGCCCGGCGGATACAGCGCGTCGAACCCGGCGTTCCACGCGGGGAACGGCACGGGTGCGATGCCGTCCAGCAGCGGCGTCCCGAACGAGCGCGCTTCCTTCAGGATCGCGGCGTCCGCTTCGCCGGCATAGCACCACACGACGCCGCACATCTTCTTGAGGTGGAGCTCCTCGGGGAACGGCGGCCCGGGCGGGACGGTCATCAGGATGCCGAACCCGTTGAGCTCGTCGGGAGCGCGGCCGATGAAGTCCGCGTACCAGCCGAAGACCTCCGGCGTCTGCTCGATGTCGTAGAGCACCGGCCCTGCCTGCACGGTCGACACGTTGTGGCAGCGGAACGTGAACGACGTGACGACGCCGAAGTTCCCGCCGCCGCCCCGGATCGCCCAGAACAGATCGCGCTCCCGCTCGGCGTCGGCCTGGACGACCGAGCCGTCGGCGAGCACGACGGTCGCGGCGACGAGGTTGTCGATCGTGAGCCCGCCGGTGCGGGTCAGATGGCCGACGCCGCCGCCGAGCGTGAGACCGCCGACGCCGGTCGTCGAGATGATGCCGGCGGGAACTGCCAGACCGTGCTCGTGCGTCGCGACGTCGACCGCGCCGAGCTTCGCACCGCCCTGCACCTTGACCATGCGGGCCACGGGCTCGACGGAAATCTCATTCATCTCGGATAGATCGACGACGATCCCGTCGTCGACGCTGCCGAGGCCGCCGCCGTTGTGGCCGCCGCACCGCACTGCAAGCGGCAGCGAGCGCTGGCGGGCGATCCCGATCGCAGCCGCCACGTCGGCCTCGTCGACGCAGTACACGATCGCGGCCGGTCGCTTGTCGATCATCGCGTTGTAGAGCGCGCGCGCCTCGTCGTACCCCTCCGCGCCGCGCTCCACGACACGACCCTTCACCGCCGCAGCGAGACCCTCGACTGCAGAGCTGGCCATACATACCTCCTTCGTCGGACCCGATTCGGCCGGAGTCTACGCCGATCTCGTGACAAGGGAACGAGCTATTCGGCGATCACGACGGCCGTGTGCCCCGGCGCGGCCGCCGCGAGCCGCGAGCGCTGCAAGAGGGCGAACGACGCCTCGACGACGGGCCCGACGCCGAGGGCGAAAAGCACGGTGCCGACGCCGAACGTCCCGCCGAGCGCGACGCCGACGGCGAGCGCGCAGAGCTCGAGCACGGCCCGCACCAGTCCGACACGCCGTCCCGTTCGGCGCGCGCCGACGAGCATCAGGGTGTCGCGCGGCCCGGCCCCGAGATCGGCTCCGATGTAGAACGCCGAGCCCGGCCCGATGAGCAGGATCCCGACAAGAAGCAACGGGACGCGCACCGCGAGCCCGTCGTGCGCGAGCGCCGTGACCGCGTCGATCGACGTCAGGACCTGGATGAAGCTGCCGATCAGCAGTGCGTTGGCGACGGTGCCGATGCCGGGCCGTCCGCCGAGCGACCACCCCAGGAACAGGACGACGACCGAGACGGCGACGTTCGCCATCCCGAACGACAGTGGCGAGTGCTTCGCGAGACCCTGGTTCAGCACGTCCCAGGGCGAGAGCCCGAGCTTCGACTCGAGGATCAGCACGATCCCGAGCGCGAAGACGGCGAGCCCGAAGGCGAGGCTCGCAAACCGGGCGGCATGGCCGCCGCGCACACGCGGATGCGTCTTCGTTACAGCCCGAACGGGTTGAACGGCTTCGGGCTCGTCGAGAAGAGCACGCCCTTTGTCTCGAGGTAGAGCTCGAGCGTCTCGATCGAAAGCTCGCGTCCGAAGCCCGACTGCTTGTAGCCGCCGAACGGGATACCGGGGAACGCGGTGAACGGCATGTTGATGCCCACCATCCCCGACTTGATCGCGCGGGCGACGCGATGTCCGCGTGCCGGATCGCCGGTCCACACCGTCGCCATCAATCCGTACTTCACGTCGTTCGCGATGCGGATCGCGTCCTTCTCGTCCTCGAACGGAATGATCGTGACGACCGGGCCGAAGATCTCCTCCTGCGCGACGTCCATCGCGTTGTCGACGTTCGCGAGCACGGTCGGCTGATAGAACGCGCCCTTGCCGTCGCCGAATGCGCCGCCGGTGACGACCTCGGCTCCCTCCTCGATGCCGCGCTCGACGAACGAATGCACGCGGTCGCGGTGCGCGGTGGAGATGAGCGAGCCCATCTGCGTCTCGGCGTCGAGCGGGTCGCCGACCTTCAACTGCTTCGCATGGTCGGAGAAGCGCGCAACGAAGTCGTCGTAGAGCGAGGCCTCGACGAGCACGCGCGAGCGCGCTTCGCAACTCTGCCCCGCCGAGTAGTAGATCGACCACACCGCGCTCGCGATCGCGTCGTCGAGATCCGCGTCGGCGAACACGAGGTTCGGGCTCTTGCCGCCGAGCTCCAGCGTCAGCCGCTTGATCGGGTCCGAGCAGAGCCGCATGATCTCGCCGCCGGTCTTCGTCGAGCCGGTGAACGCGACCTTGTCGACGCCAGGATGCTTGACGAGATACGCGCCGGTGGTCGGGCCGTCGGCCGGAAGCACGTTGATCGCACCGGCGGGAAAGCCGACTTCGGTCGCGAGCTCTGCGAGGCGGAGCACGGTGAGCGGCGTCTGCGGATCGGGCTTCAGAACGACGGCGCAGCCGGCGGCGAGCGCCGGCGACAGCTTCCACGTCGCCATCAGCAGCGGGTAGTTCCACGGCACGATCTGCGCGGCGACGCCGACGGGCTCCTTCAGCGTGTACGTGAGGAGCGAGCCGCCGACGGGATTCGAGCGACCGGAGATCGAGCCGAGCACCGAGGCGAAGAAGCGGAAGTTCTCGACCGCGCCGCCCACTTCCGCTTTGACCGAGGAGATCGCCTTGCCGACGTTGCGCGACTCGAGCTCGGCCAGCTCCTTGCGGTTCGCGGCGATCGCGTCGGCGAGCGCGTGCAGCAGCCGCGACCGCTCGTTCGCCGGCGTTCGGCCCCACGCGCCGTCGAGCGCAGCGCGTGCAGCCTCGACGGCCCGGTCGACGTCCTGCTCGCCGGCCTGGGCGACGCGGGCAAGCGGCTCCCCGCTCGCGGGCTCGTGCAGGTCGCGAAACGCGCCGGAGGCCGGCTCGGCGGACTCTCCGTTGATGAAGAGACCGAGCTCGCTGCCTGTCGCGACCGCCATCAGCCGGAAGCTACCGGTTGACGGACGGGGTTCGAGGGGAGGAGACTCTGGATCCGAGATGGGCTAGGATGTTTGGGCCAAACGCCGAACGGTCATCTATCGGATCCGAGCAAGCAAACGACGAAAGGGGCGACGATGTCGGACACGATCCAGGTCGAGGCAGCACGGATCCCGGACCGCGACCGGCTGCTCCGCGAGCTCCACGAGAACGGCATCGAGGCCAAGGCGGTCGACGAGCTCGGCATCGTCGTGCAGTGCGGCACCGACGAGGCGTCGAACGAGATCTTCGCCCACGTCGAGAGCGTCGTCATGAGCATCGGCGCGCAATTCGTGCCGACAAAGCACGAAGACGTGATCTATATCCGACCGCCTGTCGGCTGAGGCGCAACGGACCTGTCCAACAGCCCCACGTCCCGTGCCTGGCACCAGACGTGGCCGTTGGAGACGGGGCTTCGCACGTTGCTCGCCGCGCTCGCGTGATTGATGAAGCCGGCGTGCGTTCGAACGACATGTCCGCAGACCACCCGTCCCGTGCCTGGCATGGGTCGTGTCTGTAGGGGACGAGCGGCGGCGGGCCTACGAACGTTCGAACAGTGCTGCCTGGCCTTGGCCGACGCCGACGCACAGCGTTGCGAGGCCGTAGCGGCCGTTGCGGCGGCGCAGCTCGTGCAGGAGCGACACGACGAGACGCGCACCGCTCATCCCGAGTGGATGCCCGAGCGCGATCGCGCCGCCGTTCACGTTCACCCTCTCGGGATCGAGGCCGAGCTCGCGGACGACGGCGAGGCTCTGCGACGCGAACGCCTCGTTCAGCTCGACGAGATCGAGCTCGCCGACGGCGACACCGGTGCGCGCGAGCAGCTTCTGCACCGCCGGAACCGGGCCGATGCCCATCACGCGCGGGTCGACGCCCGCCGCCGCGCTGCCGAGGAACACGCCGAGCGGCTCGATGCCGAGCGCGCTCGCCTTCTCCTCCGACGCGATCACGAGCGCGGCCGCACCGTCGTTGAGCCCGGACGAGTTCCCAGCGGTGACCGTACCGCCCTGGCGAAACGCGGGCTTCAGCGTGGCGAGCTTCTCGAGCGTCGTATCGGTGCGCGGATGCTCGTCGCGCGTCGCCTCGCCGACTGCGACGAGCTCGTCGTCGAAGCGGCCCGCCTCGGAAGCGGCAGCCCAGCGCTGCTGGGAAGCCAGCGCGAACGCATCCTGATCCTCGCGCGACACACCCCACCGCTCGGCGACGTTCTCGCCCGTCTCGCCCATCGCCTCGAGCGGGAACATCTCCTCCATGGCCGGATTCGGGAACCGCCACCCGAGCGTCGTGTCGTACATCGTCTGGTTGCCGCGCGGGAATGCCTTGTCCGGCTTCGGGCTGACGAACGGCGCCCGCGACATCGACTCGACGCCGCCCGCGACGAACAGGTCGCCGTCGCCTGCGATCACCGCGTGACACGCGCCGACCACCGCCGACAGCCCCGACGCGCACAGCCGGTTGACCGTGACGCCGGCGACCGAGTCCGGCAGTCCCGCGAGCAGCGCCGCCATGCGCGCAACGTTGCGGTTGTCCTCGCCCGCCTGGTTCGCGCACCCGAGCCAGACGTCCTCGATCTCGCCCTCGGGCACGCCGGAGCGGTCGACGACCGCGCGGATCGCGAGCGCCGCGAGATCGTCGGGCCGCACGCCCGAGAGCGCGCCGCCGTAGCGGCCGATCGGCGTGCGCACACCGGCGAGGACGACTGCGCGGGTCACGGCGCGAATTGAACCCGAACCGGGACGTCGTAGGCGCCCACGGCCTCGGCGCGCGAGAGCAGCTCGTGCACCGCGAGCCGGCCCTCGTCGCCGTAGTCCTGCGTCAGCTCGTTCACGTACATGCCGATGAAGGCGTCGCCGCGCTCCGCGTCCATGCCGCGACCGAAACCGAGCGCGTACTCGAGCGCCTCGTCGCGATGCTCGAGCCCTGCGTCGATCGACCGGCGCAGGATCGACGAGACCGCGCGCACCGCGTCGTCGCCGAGGTCGCGGCGCACGAGGTTGACGCCGAGCGGCAGCGGCAGGCCGGTCTCGAGTAGCCACCATTCGCCGAGATCGAGGCACTTCTCGAGGCCCGAGTCGAGATACGTGAGCTGGCCCTCGTGGATGATCAACCCCGCCCTCGCGTCGCCCGAGGCGACCTGAGGCAGGATCTCGTCGAACGGCGCCACGCGATAAGCGAACTCGCCGCCGAGCGCCAGCTTCAACACGAGGAACGCGGTCGTCAGCTTGCCGGGGACGAGGATCTCGGTGGCGCGCAGCTCGTCGAGCGACAGCTGCTCGCGCGCGACGACGATCGGGCCGTAGCCGGAGCCCATGCTGCCGCCGTGCGGCAAGAGGAGATACCGGTCCTGCACGAGCGGATAGGTGGCGAGCGACGTCGCGGTCACCTCGAGCCGTCCTTCGAGCGACCACTCGTTCAGCGTCTGGATGTCCTCGATCACCGGCTCGAACACGAAGCCCTGCGGATCGACGGTGCCCGAGGCGAGCCCCCAGAACATGAAGGCGTCGTCCGGATCTGCGCTGAAGCCGACGCGGATGAGCATGGGGCCGGACCCTAGCCGCCTACAATGGAGGCATGTCGCGGGTGCCGCTGACGGAGGCGATCGAGCACTACCTCCGCGAGATCTACAAGCTGGGGCAACAAGGCGACGAGCCCGTCTCGGTCACCGCGCTCGCGCGGGCCCAGCGCGTCTCACCGGCGTCCGCGAGCGCGATGGTGAAGAAGCTCGCTGCGCTCGGCCTCGCCGAGCACCAGCGGTACCGCGGCGTGTCGCTCACGTCGGCCGGCGAGCGTGTCGCGGTCGAGGTGATCCGGCACCACCGCCTGCTCGAGCTCTACCTCGCGAAGACCCTCGGTGTCGACGTCGAGGACGTGCACGACGAAGCCGACCGGCTCGAGCACGCGATCTCCGAGGAGCTGGAGGCGCGCATCGACAAGGCGCTCGGCTTCCCGACGCACGACCCGCACGGGGACCCGATCCCCGACGCGAACCTGCGCTGGCCGCACGCCGCGTCGCGCTAGCGTCCGAAGAACCAGGCTTCGAGCGGCTTCAGGCACTCCTCGCGCGTGAACGGGCGCGTGTGATCGCCGCGACCGTCGCGCTCCGAGACGGTGAGGTCGTCCTCCAGCGCCGCATTCGCCTGGTCGAGCGCGTCGGCGAGCTCGTACCCCTCGAAGATGTAGTCGTCGGCGCGCGGCGTCTTGCCGTTCCGCTGCTCCGGATTCACGGCCCGGCCCACGGCCCAGACGGCACCGGCCTTCCGCTCGATCCAGACAACGACGTGCTCCTCGTTTCCGGCATCGTCGAGCCCCCGGAGCACCCGCTCCGCGAACCTCCCGCGGTCGGACGAGACTGTCACCGTTTCGACTATACAATCGCGTCGATGCCCGCCGTCGGAAGCCTCTGGAAGCGCCTCTTCCCCTCCACCTCGAAGGAGGATCAGGTCATCGCGTACCTGACGCGGGAGCATGCGCGCGGGCGGCGGGTCTCCGAGATCCTCCAGGATCGCTACATCCAGAACCGGCTCACGCCGCCGCAGCAGGCTCGCCTGCTCGACCGGCCGGAGGTCGTGCACGCGCTCGGCGAGCAGGACGTCGACGCCGCGCGCCAGTACCTCGCGACCAAGATCAACTAAGAAGCTCGGTTCCGAACCCGCGCTCGTGGGCGCGCTCGACCGCAGCCGCCGCGACCGCGACGTCCCACGCGGCGAGACCGTTCGACTTGAAGACGACGACGTCGTCGTCGGACGCGCGGCCGCTCACTTCGCCGGCGACGACGGCCTGCAGCTCGTGCACCTCGAGCCAGTCGAGCACGCCGCCCGCGATCGGCTCGATGAGATCCGCCGACTCGAGGCGCGCGTTCTCGATCGAGTCGCAGCAGACGAAGGTCGCACGCGCGAGCACGCCGTTGTCCAGCTCGCGGCGGCGGCCGTCGTTCGCACCGACGGCGCACACGAGCGCGCCGTCGCGCAGCCAGTCGCCGCGCAGCACGGGGCTCGAGGAGCCTGTCACGGTGACGACGACATCGCACGCCGCAGGATCCTGCGCGCTCTCTCCCGGCTCCGCGTCGTTGCGCTCGCAGAACTCGCGCAGCGACGTCTCGGTGCGGCAGTACGCGACGACGCGCTCGATGCCGGGCAGCGCAGCGCGGATGCACGCGACCTGCGACTCCGCCTGCCAGCCGCAGCCGATCACGCCGAGGGTCGTCGCACCGCCGCGGGCGAGGTAGCGCGCCGCGACACCGCTCGCGGCGCCGGTGCGCAGCTGGCCGAGCTTGTCCGCGTCGATCACCGCCACGAGCTCCGGCCGGTCGGCGCGGAAGAGCAACACGGCGAAGCGCGCGCCGCCGCGAAAGCCAGCGTAGACCTTCGCGCCGGCGTAGCCGAGCTCGAGATCCGCGGCAGACATCACTGCGAGCACGCCGCCGTCGAGCCCGAGCCGGTAGCGCGGCCGGTTCTCGACCGAGCCCGCGGCCAGGCGGCGGAAGCACGCATCGATCGCGTCCACCGCCTCCGCGGGCGAGAGCAGCGCGGCGACGTCGGCCTCGGTGAGGTGGAGCGTCACGCCTTGCTGTACCCCGGCACGCTGCGAACTCCTCCCCAATGGCTGGCCGTCCATCGTCAGCGGCCTGAAGACGCTGCTGGAGACCGGCAGGCCGCTCGCCGGCTGACCCGCAGGATCGGGCGGGGCGCACGCCGGGCCCCGCCGCCGTCGGGCCGGAGGCCCGCAATCAGACACAAGAAAAGGGTCAGACCGGGGATCATGTCTCTCCCCCGGTCTGGCCTTTTCCCCTGCAGTCGACTGGAATACCTGGTACGAATGGACCGATGCGTGCGGCTCTCCTCACCGCCGTGGCTGCCCTGTTGCTGGCGGCTCCGGCCTCCGCCGCAGGCTGGAGCCCGTCCGCCGACTGGCTGGCGCAGGCCCGCTGCGTGCACGCCAAGGAGGGCAGCTGGACCGCGAACACGGCCAACGGGTATTTCGGCGGGTTCCAATTCGCGGCCGCCACCTGGCGCCGCGTCGGCGGGAAGGCGGACGCCGCTTTCGCGCATCCGGGTGACCCGCTTTACCCTTTCTCCGCGTCGCCGCAGGAGCAGCTCTACCGCGCGTGGCTCCTTGGGAAGCGCGACGGCGGCACCTGGCGCTCGTGGGGCGGCGTCGGCGCATCCTGCTCCGGCGCCTAGTGCACGACAGCGATCCGCAGGACACGCCTCCAGACTTCGATCGCGCCATCCAGGATGCGCTCGACTCCCTCCCACCCGATCTTCGCAAGCGGATCTCGAATGTCGAGGTCGCGGTAGAGGACGAGCCGCCTGAAGGGCAGCCACTGCTCGGCCTCTACCAGGGCATACCGCTCACGCGCAGGAGCAGCAGCTACAGCGGCGCGCTGCCGGACAAGATCACGATCTACCGAGGGCCGCTCGAACGCCTCTACGGAGACGACCCGGAACTGCTCAGTCGGCAGATCAGGCACGTCGTGCTGCACGAAGTCGCTCACCACTTCGGCATCAGCGACCGGCGGCTGATCGAGATCGACCGCTACTGAGAGCCTCCTACGCCGATGACTCGCCTCGAGTCAGCCTCTGGTTCAACATCTCGTCGCGCATCTCCGAGAGGTTCTGGGCGACCGCCGCGAGACTGTAGGCGATTTGCATCCCGCTTCCACGCAACGCCAGCGCAAGCAGCAGTCCTTCCGTCGTGTCCTCGCGCAGCTGCTGCTCCAGCAGCCGCTGGAAGAGATCGTCGATCTCCTTGAGTTCCATCTGGCTCCTTCTCTCCAATACCGGATGTTCGGAAGCATGCCGTGCAAGAGAACGCAGCACATATCATGTCCCGTGTCCGGGGGTGCTGACTCCCAGCTGTGTGCCCAGCCGTGCCTCTGGACGTCGCGGAGCGGAACTTGTTCCGCGCAGCAGTGAGACGTCTGCCGCGAGCACGATCCAGAAGGGGGCCCACGGGGGAAACTGGTTTCCCCCGTGAAGCGAGCTTCGCGGCCTAGGCCGCGAAGCGATGCGAGTGCGCCCGGCACGATTCGAACGTGCGACCTCTGCCTCCGCAGGGCAGCGCTCTATCCCCTGAGCTACGGGCGCGAGGGAGCGGGTCAGTGTAGCCGTGCAGGGGCGCCGCCGACTTCGAGCGGCGTGTCCTGTGGAACCTCGACCCGC
>JANMWV010000547.1:0-3087 GCA_031394165.1 Actinomycetes bacterium | reverse complement strand
GTCGACGCCGAAGAGCGCCTGGCCGAGCTTGTAGACGACGCCGGTGCCGCAGAGCTCGGGGAACGGGTAGTCGGACGGGCGGGTCGCGACGATCGGGCAGTCTGGCAGCGTTTCGCCGGGACGGTGGTGGTCGGTGACGATCACCTCGAGCCCGCGCGCCTTCGCCTCGGCGATCTCCTCCACCGCGGTGATGCCGCAGTCGACCGTGAGCACGAGGCCGCAGCCCTCGTCGGCGAGACGCTCGAGCGTCGCCCGGTTGACGCCGTAGCCCTCGTCGAACCGGCTCGGGAGATGCCAGTCGGCCTCGGCGCCGGCCTCGCGGAGCAGCAGGACGGCGAGCGTCGTGGCGGCGATGCCGTCGACGTCGTAGTCGCCGTGCACGCAGATGCGGCGCCCCTCGCTGATGGCGGCGCGGATCCGCTCGCAGGCGAGCTGCATGTCGCCGAGCAGGAACGGGTCGTGCGGAGGCTGCTCCCCTTCCAGGAAGGCCCGCGCGGTGGCGGGGTCGGTGTACCCGCGCCGGACGAGGACGCTTGCCGTCAGCTCGCTGATCTCCAGCGCCTGGGCGAGTTCGGCCTGCACCCGGTGCGGACACGGACTGATCGTCCAGGTGCCCTCGTGCATCGTGCAGTCACGCTACGCGTGCCGTCGGACAGCGTCGGATCATGTGGCCGGATACGCGAGACTGCGCCCTGTGCGCGAGCTCTTCCTCCTCGACCCGGCGGTCGTCTTCCTCAACCACGGGTCGTTCGGTGCCTGCCCGCGGCCGGTCTTCGAGGCCTATCAGGCGTGGCAGCGAGAGCTCGAGCGGGAGCCGGTCGACTTCATCTTCCGCCGTCTGCCGGGGCTCCTCGCCGAAGCGCGCACGGAGCTGGCCGCCTACGTCGGCGCCCAGGCCGATGACCTGACCTTCGTCCAGAACGCGGGCACCGGCGTGAACATCGCGGCCCGCTCGCTCGACCTGCGGCCGGGTGACGAGGTGCTCGCCACGGGGCTCGAGTACGGCGCCTGCGACTTCGCCTGGGAGTCGATCTGCGGCCGCGTGGGGGCGCGCTACGTACGGGCGGAGCTGCCGCTCCCGGTCGACGACGTCGTCGGTGCGCTGTTCGCGCAGCGGACGGAGCGCACGCGCGTCGTCTACGCATCGCACATCACGTCGGAGACGGGGATCCTCCTGCCGATCGAGGAGATCGTCGCCCGCGGCCGTGCGGAAGGGCTGATCACGATCGTCGACGGCGCGCACGCCCCAGCGCACGTGCCGCTCGACCTCGACGCGCTCGGCGCGGACTTCTACGCCGGCAACTGCCACAAGTGGCTCTGCGCGCCCAAAGGCTCCGGCTTCCTGCACGTGCGGCCGGAGCACCAACCGCGCGTGGACGGTGCGATCGTCAGCTGGGGCCATCGCGATCCCGCGACCTTCGTCTCGCGCACCGCGGAGCAGGGAACGCGCGACGACGCCGCCTATCTCACGGTTCCGGCGGCGATCGCGTTCCAGCACGAGCACGACTGGGACGCGGTGCGCACACGGTGCGTCGAGCTCTGCCGCCAGGCCAGGCGCGACCTGTGTGCCGTGCTCGACACCGAGCCGATCGCGCCTGAGGCGATGGTGCTCCAGATGGCGAGCGTGCGCATCCCCGACGGCGTCGACGGGGCGGAGCTCGTGCGCGTGCTCTGGGAGGAGCACCGCATCGAGATCCCCGTCATGCGCCCGCAGCAGGACCTGCTGCGCATCTCGATCGCCGCGTACACGACTCGGGAGGACGTCGAGCGGCTGCTCGACGCCCTCCCACGCGTGCTTGCTACTTGCCGCAGCCGGACAGGATCTTGAGTCCCGTCACGGGCCGCAGCTCGGCGCCGGTCGGCAGCGCGCCCTTCGTCGTGTGCAGCGGGTTCCAGAAGCCGACTCCGGCGAGCTGAACCGTCGCACCCAGCGGCGTCCAGCCGGCAGCCGGCGCCGGGCAGCTCGCGAGCGCAGTGCGGGCCGCGAGCATCTCGCCCCGGCCGCGGGAGCTTTTCGACAGACATCGCGGGTTCGGCAGATACGCGTTCATGTACGTCGACGAACCGACGTCGAACAGCACGAGCGCGATCTCGCCGTTCGACTGCATGCGGTACTGGTCGACGACTGCGGTGACCTGCCACGTCTGCTTCTGGAACGGCGTCGTGCGCGCCGCCGGCACCTTCGCCGGCGCGGCGACCTTCGCGACGTCCGCGATGCTCGTGGCGGACGGCGCCCACTTCACCGCGGAGCGCGCACTGTCGCTCAGCGTCATCAGCTTCCAGAGCGTCCCGCCACACCACGGGCCGGGAACGGCGGCCGGTGCGGCCTGCACGCGCGGAGCGGCGAGCCCCGCCACCGTGCACGCGGCGACGAGCATGCCGACCAAGAGCATTCGCTGCGACTTCAGCATCGTAGATACCTCCAAGTTGACCGATCGGTCCGCAGCGAACGAAGTATCGACGACGCGGAGGACGCCCGCCACGCTCGAACGGGGGGCTGTGACCTACCCGCCTTCGCGGGGGAGCTGCACGCCGAGCACCGTCAGCAGGACGAGCAGGGCGAGCCCGGCGGCCCAGAGCCCGAGCACGAGCCGCGGGCGCTTGCTCTCGCGCAGGGACTGCGCGGCGACCTTCCCCCAGAGGATCAGCAGGCCCACCAGGGCTGCCGCGCCGACCACGATCACGGGTGCGAGGTAGACCGCCTTCTCGAGCGGCCAACCCATGAGCAGAGCGGTCAGGAGCACGAGCCCGATCACGGCGCCGAGCGCGGCGGAGAGGCGGAGGGTGCGCATGGCCCAAGGGTACGCTTCGAGCGTGGATGCGGAGGCGAACTACAGCTCCGGCGAGGACTACGTCGTCGAGTTCCTCGGCTACCACTTCAGCTTCAACGCGTCGGATTTCGAGCAGCGCATCACGGCAGCCGCCGTCAAGCTCGGCCTGCTGGCAGGAAACGAGCTGGACGACGACGAGACGGCCGACCTGGTCGAGCTCGTCGAGCGGGACGCCATCGAAGCGCCCCGCAGCGCGCTCGGCCGCTATCTCGTTCGACACTGGGAGGAGCTCTCCCTCGTCGACGGCGAGGCGCTC
>JANMWV010000506.1:0-3880 GCA_031394165.1 Actinomycetes bacterium | reverse complement strand
CAGGAGCGGCCGCGCCGCGTCGTGCACGAGCACGACGACCGCCTCGGCCGGCACCTCGGCGAGCCCGGCGCGCACCGACTCGGCGCGCGTCTCGCCGCCCGGCACGCAGGCGCTCACCTTGCCGCAGCCGAGCTCCTCGGCAAGCAGGATCGCCGGCTCCTCCCAGCCCGGCGGCGCGACCAGCACGATCGCGTCAACCCACTCCGATTCCTCGAGGCGACGCAGAGGCTCGGCGAGGAGCGGGTCCTCGCCGAGCTTCGCGAATGCCTTCGGGTGATCGAGCCCCAACCGCTCCCCGCGGCCTGCGGCCACGAGAATTGCCCAAACCGACATGGCCGGGCGACGTGCCGGGCTAGACCGCGCTCGCCGCGACGGCCTTCTTCTTGGCCGCGGGTCGCTTTTTGCCGTTGCCCCCGACACCGGCGAGCACGTCGTCGAGCCACTCGGCGCACTCTTCCTCGTCCATCCCCTTCGCGTACATCAGCTCGGAGGCGAGGATCTTCTTCGCCTTCACGAACATCTGCTTCTCGCCGGTGGAGAGCCCCTTCTCGTGGTCGCGCAGAGACAGGTTCTTCACGACCTCGGAGAGCTCGAGGATGTCGCCGGTCTTCATCTTGTCGCGGTTGTGCTTGAAGCGGCGGTTCCAGTTCTTCGGCATCTCGGTCGAGCCACCGGTCAGTGCCTTCAGCACCACGCCGACTTCCTTCTCGCCGATCACCCTGCGAAGGCCGACCTGGTCGGCATTCTCGCTCGGGACCTGCACGGTCATGTCGTTGTGCAGGATCTTGATCGTCAGGTACTCGCGCTTCGTCCCGAGAACCTCGCGCGACTCCTTCTTGACGACCGTCCCGGCACCGTGGTGCGGATACACCACCTTGTCGCCGACCTTGTACAAGCCGACCCTCCCCTTCGTATCGAGGCATTCCCGCCAAAAGAGCCGGCGCACTGCCGCACCGGCCCGAAGGGAGCCAGTCGAGCAAAAACCGCCTGGAAACGCCACTTTTTGGACGTTTTATCGCTCTAAAGCACTAGAGCGCCAGGTACCGGTCGACGAGATTGTGCTCCTGCAACCGGCGCAATCCCTCCCGGATCTCGCGGGCCCGGACGGTTCCGACACCCTCCACCGCCTCCAGGTCCCGCTGGGACGCCCGCACGACGGCTTCGAGGTTCCCCAGGTCGCCGACCACCCGCCGGATGACCGCCTCGGGGAGCCGCGGGATGTGCGAGAGCACGCGAAAGCCCCGGGGCGCCACGGACCGGTCGAGCGGATCCGCGCCCCGCTCGTAGCCGAGCAGCTCGGCGAGCTGCTCGAACTCGCGGAGGTCCTGATACCGCATCGCGTCCAGTCCCTCGAGGGCGGCCGCCACCTCGGCGTCGCCACCCGACGCGTGATAGTCGCGCACGATCGCGTCGCGGCCGCGCGGCACGTTGCCCACGAGCTCCTCCAGCTGCATGCGGATGAGGCGGCCCTCGATGCCGAGCTCGACGCAGTCGCGCTCGATCCGCCCCGCCATGCGCGTCGTCATCGCCGCCCGTTGGAGTACGACGAGCACGTCATCGAGCGTCACCGCGTTCTGGAACTCGAGCGCCGTCAGACGCAGGAGCACCTGCTCCAGCCGCTGCCTGTACGTGTCGAGTGTGCCCAGCGCCTGGTTCGTCTTCGCGAGCACGTCGGCCACCGGGTCGAGCTGGTAGCGAAGCTGGCCCACGAACACCGTCACCACCTCACGCTGCTGCGAGACGGCGACGACGAGGGCGCCGGTCTGCTTCGCGACGCGCTCGGCGGTGCGATGGCGCGTCCCCGTCTCCTCGGAGGAGATCGTCGGATCGGGCATCAGCTGCACGTTCGCCCACGCGAGCCGCTTCACCGCCGCGTCGACGATGATCGCACCGTCCATCTTCGAGAGCTCGTACAGCAGCTGCGGGCGGAACGGCACGTCGAGCCGGATGCCGCCGGAGTAGAGGAACGCCAGCTCCTGCGGGTCTCCGATCACGATCAACGCTCCCTCCCTCGAGCGGATCACGTCGTCGACCGCCTGCCGGAGCGGCGTGCCGGGTGCGACCTTCGAGATCGCGGCCAGAAGCGTGGCGGCGCGCCGCGGATCGTCCTCCGACGGCGTGCGGGTGAACCCGAGCTCGCCCGCGGGCCAGTCGGCCTTACCCTGCTTGCTCTCCTTCGGCGGCTGTGTCATCGAGTCCGGCGCGGATCGCTTGACGAAGCGTCTCGGCCCGCGTCACCCGGAGTGTGCCATGCTTCGATGTCCCCTCAGGGGCGACGACGGCCCGCAGTCCGAGCTTGGCGCACTCCTCCAGCCGGCGGTCGGCCTGGGTCGCGGGGCGCAGCCGGCCGGTGAGGCCGATCTCGCCGAACGCCGCGATCCCCGCGCGCACCGGCACGCGCCGGGCCGCGGAGGCAATCGCGAGCGCGACGGCGAGGTCGGCGCCCGGCTCGTCGATGCGGACGCCGCCGGCGACGTTGACGAACACGTCGGCCTGGCCGAGCCCGATGCCCGCGTGCCGCGCGAGCACGGCGACGATCATGGCGAGCCGCTTCGGGTCGACGCCCGTGGCGACACGGCGCGGCATTGCGAGATCCGACGGAGACACGAGCGACTGGATCTCGAGCAGGATCGGCCTGGTTCCCTCCAGCGCGCATGCGACCGCCGCCCCCGGCTCGCCGTCGACCGTGCGGCCGAACACCTCCGACGGATCGGGCACGCCGACGAGGCCGGCGCCCGTCATCTCGAAGATGCCGAGCTCGTTCGTCGAGCCGAAGCGGTTCTTCGCCGCGCGCAGCACGCGGTGCGCGCGGTAGCGGTCGCCCTCGAACTGCAGCACGCAGTCGACGAGATGCTCGAGCACCCGCGGGCCGGCGACCGTGCCGTCCTTCGTCACGTGGCCGACGAGGATCGTCGCGACTCCCGACTCCTTCGAGACGCGGAGCAGCCGCCCGGCCGCCTCGCGCACCTGGGCGACCGACCCCGGAGCGGAGCCCAGGTCGCTGGAGTACAGCGTCTGGATCGAGTCGATCACGCAGACGTCGGGACGCTCCGCCTCGAGCGTCGCGCACACGATGTCGAGCTCCGTCTCCGCGAGGATTTCGACGTTCCCCGCGCCGCCGAGGCGCTCGGCCCGCAGCTTCACCTGCGCGACCGACTCCTCGCCGGTGATCAGCAGCGTGCGGTGGGTCGCGCTCATCTCCTGGAGCGCCGTCAGCAGCAGCGTCGACTTGCCGACGCCGGGCTCGCCGCCGACGAGCACGAGTGACGCCGGCACGAGACCGCCTCCGAGCACGCGGTCGAGCTCGAGGACACCGGTCGAGATCCGCGCCGCCTCCTCCACCTGGACGTCCACGAGCCGCAGCAGCGCCCTGGGCGCCGCCTTCGGGAGCTCGGCGACCTGCCCGACGACTTCCTCGATCAGCGTGCCGAACGCGGAGCAGCCGGGGCACTTGCCGAACCAGCGCCCCGACGAGGTGCCGCACTCGGTGCAGGAGAACTGGACGGCCGGTTTCGCCACCTTGCCAGCCTACGGCCGAAGGCGGACGGGCTCCTCGCAGCTTCCTCGCAACCTTCCGGCGCCCAGCAGACCCACAAGGCCGGAGCGCAAGGCAGGCGCAGCCGCCTTGCGCGGAGGCGACCATCTCGAGGTCGGCCTGGCGAAGCCACGCCGACCCGAGCCACAACGCGGCTGGTCGACGCACGCTCTTGGTGGGCCCACCACCCGAGGAGCGAAGGCCGGACCCCGCTCCGGCCGCAGCGCGTGACCCGCCCGCCCCCCCAGCACCGCAAAGGAGGGGATCCCCAAGGGGAACCAGGGGTTCCCCTTGCAACGAAAAAGCGGCCCCGCCGCCAGGGGGCCGCGTCGGGCGGGGAGGGGG
>JANMWV010000505.1:0-1830 GCA_031394165.1 Actinomycetes bacterium | reverse complement strand
ATGGAGCGCGTCGTCCGCGAGCGGATGACCACCGAGGACGTCGACACGATCACGCCGCAGACGATCATCAACATCCGACCGGTCGTGGCCGCGCTGAAGGAGTTCTTCGGCTCCTCGCAGCTGTCGCAGTTCATGGACCAGACGAACTCGCTCGCGGGCCTCACGCACCGCCGCCGCCTGTCGGCGCTCGGCGCCGGCGGCCTCACGCGCGAGCGCGCCCCGATCGAGGTGCGCGACGTCCATCCGACCCACTACGGGCGCATGTGCCCGATCGAGACGCCGGAAGGCCCGAATATCGGCCTCATCGGCTCGCTCGCGTCGTTCGCGACGGTCTCGGAGTTCGGCTTCGTGCAGACGCCCTACCGCAAGGTCAAGAACGGCAAGGCGACGGACGAGATCGTCTACCTGGACGCCTCCGCGGAGGAGAAGTTCACGATCGCCCAGGCCAGCGCACTGACCGACGACAAGGGCAAGCTGCTCGACGAGCAGGTGCTCTGCCGCTCGCGCCTCGGCGAGGCCGTGACCGCGCGTCCCGCGGACGTCGAGTTCATGGACGTCTCGCCGGCGCAGATCGTCTCGGTCGCAACCGCGATGATTCCCTTCCTCGAGCACAACGACGCGAACCGCGCGCTGATGGGCTCGAACATGCAGCGGCAGGCAGTTCCGCTGCTGATCCCGCAGGCGCCGCTCGTCGGCACGGGCCTCGAGTACCGCGCGCCAATCGAGTCGGGCGAGGTCGTCCTGGCCAAGCGCCCGGGCGTCGTCGTCGACGTCGACGCCGACCACATCACCGTCGAGGCCGACGGCAAGCAGCGTGACCAGTACGAGCTCATCAAGTTCATGCGCTCGAACCAGGGCACTCTCATCCACCAGAAGCCGGTCGTCTCGCTGGGCGAGGCGGTGCTCGAGGGCACGGTGCTCGCGGACGGCAGCTCCACCGACCACGGCGAGCTCGCGCTCGGCGCGAACCTGATGGTCGCGTTCATGCCGTGGGAGGGCTACAACTTCGAGGACGCGATCGTGCTCTCCGAGCGGCTCGTGAAGGACGACGTGCTGTCGTCGATCCACATTCACGAGTACGAGATCGACGCCCGCTCGACGAAGCTGGGTGACGAGGAGCTCACGCGCGACATCCCGAACCGTTCCGAGGAGTCGCTACGCGACCTCGACGAGCGCGGCGTGATTCGCGTCGGCGCCGAGGTCGGCTCCGGCGATCTGCTCGTGGGCAAGGTCACCCCGAAGGGCGAGACCGAGCTGACGGCAGAGGAGCGCCTGCTCCGCGCGATCTTCGGTGAGAAGGCCCGCGAGGTAAAGGACACCTCGCTCCGGCTGCCGTCCGGCGAGCACGGCAAGGTCGTCGACGTCGCGATCTTCTCGCGCGAGAACAACGACGAGCTCCTGCCCGGCGTGAACAAGCTGATCCGCATCGCGATCGCCCAGAAGCGCAAGATCTCGGTCGGCGACAAGATGGCCGGCCGCCACGGCAACAAGGGCGTCATCGCGAAGATCCTCCCGGTCGAGGACATGCCGTTCCTCCCGGATGGCACGCCCGTCGACATCGTGCTCAACCCGCTCGGCGTGCCAAGCCGGATGAACATCGGGCAGATCCTCGAGACCCACCTCGGCTGGGCCGCGCAGGCCCTCGGGATCAAGGTCGCGACCCCGGTCTTCGACGGCGCGAAGGAAGACGCGATCAAGGCGACGCTGCGCGATGCTGGGCTCCCCGAGAGCGGCAAGATCCAGCTCCGCGACGGCCGCGACGGCCGGGCGTTCCAAGAGGACGTCACGGTCGGCTACATCTACATGCTCAAGCTGCACCACCTCGTCGAG
>JANMWV010000580.1:0-17447 GCA_031394165.1 Actinomycetes bacterium | reverse complement strand
GTTCGATCCCTTCACGGCCCACTTTCGCGTTGCTTCGCTCGCTTCACGGGGGAAACCATGTTTCCCCCGTGGGCCCCCTTCTTCGGTGTGCTCGCGGCGAGACGTCTCACTGCTGCGCGGAACACGTTCCGCTCCGCGACGTTGAGCGCGCGTATCGTGCGCTGATGAGAATTCGTGCAGCTGTACTGGAGGAGTTCGGGCGGCCGCTTGTTATTCAGGAGGTCGAGCTGGCCGAGCCGCGCGCGGGCGAGGTGCTCGTTCGGCTCGTCGCGTGCGGGGTCTGCCACACCGATCTCTACACCGCTTCGGGAGCCGATCCGTCGGGCTACGCGCCGACCGTGCTGGGACACGAAGGCGCCGGTGTCGTCGAGCGGGTCGGCGACGGCGTCACATCCCTGTCGCCCGGCGATCACGTCGTGACGCTCTTCTCGCCGCAGTGCCGCGAGTGTGTCCATTGCCTGAGCCCGCGCACGAATCTGTGCCTCGCGATCCGCGAGCAGCAGAACCAGGGCTACCTGCTCGACGGCACGACGCGCCTGTCGCGCGACGGCGAGCCGGTGCGTCACTTCATGGGCACGTCGACGTTCGCGGAGTACACCGTGATGCCGGAGATCGCGCTCGCGAAGATCGACCGCGACGCGCCCTTCGAGCATGCGGCGCTCTTCGCCTGCGGCCTCTCCACCGGACTCGGCGCAGCCATGTTCACCGCTCGCGTCGAGGCGGGGTCGACGTGCGTCGTGTTCGGCGCAGGGATGGTCGGCCTCGGCGCCGTCGCCGGTTGCAGGCTTCAGGGTGCCGAGCGCATCGTCTGCGTCGACCTCTCGGAGGAGCGGCTCGCGCTCGCGCGCGGCCAGGGTGCCACCGAGACGCTCGCCGGCGGACCGGACGCCGTCGCCGAGATCCTCGAGCGCACCGGCGGCTTCGGCGCGGACTACACGTTCGAAGCGACCGGTCGTGTGGACGTGATGCGCCAGGCGGTCGAGTCGGCGCGCATGGGTTGGGGGCTCTGCACCGTCGCAGGCGTCGCGGGCAAGGGCGAGACGCTCGACATCGTGCCGCGGTATTTGATCACCGGCCGTCGCGTCTGCGGCTCCTCGTTCGGTGGCGTCAAGGGCCGCGACCAGGTGCCGGAGCTCGTGCGGCTCGCGCTGGACGGCCGGCTCGACGTGGCGCCGTTCGTCTCGCACACGCTGACGCTCGACCAGGTCAACCGCGGCTTCGAGCTGATGGAAGTGCAGGACGGGATCCGGAGCGTGATCTCGTTCGCATGAGTCGACGCAAGCACGATCGCAAGGACGACGACGAGGACGACCGGCCGCCGATCTGCCCGGCCTGCGGCGTGACGCAGGGCATGGTCGTCACAAGCGCCGGCGTGACGACGTTCGTGTGTCTCGAGTGCGGCTTCACCGATGAACGTTCTATGAACTCTCACGATCAGCCCTAGCGCGCGTCAGGCTCCGCAACGTAGAACGGATGCGTCTGCACTCAACCGAAGGAGATCGATGAGACGCTTCGTCATGCTGCTGTCCGTCTGCGCAGCGATCACCGCACTCGTGCCATCGGCATTCGCCGCCACGCACGCTACAGGCCCCGTCGTCAAGTGGAACACGTCGAAGTTCGGCGCGATCATCGCGACCAAGGGCCACCTCGCGCTCTACACGTGGAAGCAGGAGGCCGACAAGAAGGTGCATTGCACCGGCGCCTGCGCAAAGACGTGGCCGCCGCTCATTATCCCGCACGGGACGATGGCCGCGAAGCACGTCGCCGGCGTGATGGGAACTTTCGGCGAGATCATGCGGGCCGACGGCCGCACGCAGGTGACGCTCGGCGGAAAGCCGCTCTACACCTTCAACGGCGACTCCCCGACGAAGATCCTGTGCAACGGCGTCGACGGCTGGTTCGTCGTCAAGGCCCACTAGAGAACGAACCGGGTGCGCGGCGCGAGCGAACGAGAATTGAGAGATTCGTAATCCTGCTCGCGCCGCGCGTCGATACGGTCCTGGAGATGGAAACCCCCACAGAGAGGCCACCCGAAGAGTCGCGCCCGTACGGCCGACGTGCCTTTCTCGGCGTAAGTGCGCTCGGGCTCACGTCGCTTTTCTGGGGCAAGTCCGTCTGGACTGCGGTCTCGCAGGCGGCGCGGCCGCTCGAGAATGCGCTGCCGGCGAGCCTCGTTCCGTCGGGTTGGCGCATCTACACCGTCGCCTCGTCGATGCCGAAGTTCGACGCGAGCACTTGGCGTCTGCGCATCGAAGGCCTCGTCGACAAGCCGCAGACGCTGACCTATGCCGACCTCCGCAGCCTGCCGCGCGCCGAGCAGGTCTCGACGTTCCATTGCGTGACCGGCTGGTCGGTCGAGAACGTCCACTGGGCCGGCGTGCGCTTCAGCGACCTGCTCGCCGCCGCCGGTCCGAAGGCGACCGGGACGGTGCTCGAGTTCGTCTCGGCTGAGGCGCCCTACGTCGACACGTTGACGCTACGGCAGGCGGAGCTACACGACGCCATGCTCGCGTACGAGATGGACGGCAAGCCGCTGCCGCGCGAGCACGGGGCGCCGGTGCGCGTCGTGATCCCGGAGATGTACGGCTACAAGAACACGAAGTGGGTCGAGCGAATCGTCGTCACAGACCAGGTGACTCCCGGCTACTGGGAGCAGCGCGGCTACGACGTCGATGCCTGGGTCGGCAAGTCGAATGGCCTCTAGCGCCTCCGACGATTCCGGCCCGGCCGTGTTCACGTGCGAGCCGACGTACATCCGCCGCTTCTCGCGCACGGAGCGCACGCTGCACTGGGTGCACGCACCCGCGTTCTTCGTGCTGCTCGGGTCCGGGCTCGTGCTCTACGTGCCGAAGCTGAGCGAGCTCGTCGGCCGGCGCCCGTTCGTCAAGGACGTCCACTTCGACACGGGACTCGCGTGGATGGTCGCGATCGTGCTGATCGTCTTGCTCGGCGACCGCGTCGGATTGCGCCGCCTGCTGCGTGAGCTCGACGCCTTCGACCGCGACGACCGGCTCTGGCTGCGGCGCATCCCGCGGCCGCAAGGCCGCTTCAACGCCGGCCAGAAGCTGAACGCTGCTCTGACCGCCGCCTTCGCACTGTTGTTCGCCGTCTCCGGCCTCCTGCTCTGGTACGGCGAGCGCAACAACAGCTTCCGCTTCCCGAGCACGATTCTCCTGCATGACGGCCTGATGTATGTCTCGCTCGTGTTGCTCGTCGGCCATCTGTACCTCGCGCTGATCTATCCGTCGACGAAACACGCGCTGCGGGGCATGACGACCGGCTCGGTGCGCCGCGACTGGGCGCGGGAGCATCACCGCAAGTGGGTCGACGAGCAGTCGCGCCCTGATGAGTGACAATGGCGGCGATGACCACCGTTCTCGTTGTCGACGACGAGCCGATCGTGCGCGACGTCGTCGTCCGCTATCTCCAGCGTGACGGCTTCGACACGCTCGAAGCGGGCGACGGCGAGTCTGCGCGGACACTGATCGAGAACAGCTCGCCACAGCTCGTGGTGCTCGACGTGATGCTCCCGGGCACCGACGGGCTCGCGCTCTGCCGCTGGATCCGCTCGCGCGGCGAGCTGCCGGTGATCATGCTCACGGCGCGGGGCGACGAGGCCGATCGCATCATCGGTCTCGAGCTCGGAGCGGACGACTACATCACGAAGCCTTTCTCGCCGCGCGAGCTGGCGGTTCGCGTGCGCACCGTCCTTCGGCGCACAGCGCACGCAGCGCTTTCGGCGGAGCAGCTCGAGTTCGGCGCGCTGGCGATCGACGCGCGCTCGAGGGACGTCACGCTCGGCGACGCGGAGCTTCGCCTGACGGCAAAGGAGTTCGACCTGCTGTTCTTTCTCGCGTCGCATCCCCGCCAGGTGTTCTCGCGCGACCAGTTGATGGACCGCGTCTGGGGCTACTCGACCGTTCTCGACACCGGCACCGTCACCGTGCACGTCCAACGGCTGCGCTCGAAGATCGAGGCTGATCCGAAGGCGCCGCGGCACCTCGAGACGGTGTGGGGTGTCGGCTACCGGTTCGTGCCGTGATCGGGTTCGCGCTCGCCGTCGCCGGCACGACGCTCGCCGTCGGGCTCGCCGCGACGCTCGCGCTGCGGCTGCTGCCGACGGTCCGGCTCCAGCTCGGCGGGCTCGCCTTGCTCGCGGTGCTCCTGCCGCTGCTCGCGGTGCTCCTCTCGGGCTGGGTGATGTTCCACATGGGCGCCGACGTGAAGATCCTCGCGGTCGCCGCGGCTGCGTCATCGGCCGCCGTCGCCGCCGCGCTCGTCCTCGGCGGATCGATCGCACGGCGCGTCGAGCGCCTCGGCTCCGCGTCGACGCTGCTCGCAGCCGGTGATCTCGCAGCGCGCGCGCCCGAGGACGGGCCGCGCGAGCTGGCCGCGCTCGGGCGCTCGTTCAACGAGATGGCGTCGAACATCGAGGCGCTCTTCGACGCGCGCCGCGAGCTGGTCGCGGCCGCAAGTCACGATCTGCGCACGCCGATCGCGTCGATCACAGCGATGCTCGAAGCGATCGAAGACGGCCTCGCCGAGCCCGCCGAGTATCTGGGACCGCTTCAGGACCAGGCGCGGCGACTTGCGAGTCTCGTCGAGGATCTCTTCGAGCTGGCGCGCATCGACGCCGGCGCCCTCGCGTACGAGCTGCACGTCGTCGAGCTCACACCGCTCGTCGACTCGTGTCTGCGCGGCTTCGAGGCCGAAGCGCGTTCGCTCAACGTGCGGCTCGAACGGCGGATCGACGCAACACCGTCGGCGCGCTGCGCGCCGGAGCAGGTCGAACGAGTGCTGCTCAACCTCCTGACGAACGCATTGCGGCACACGCCGTCCGACGGGACCGTGGCCGTGGTCGTCGCGCAGGCGGACGACGTCGTGCAGGTGAGTGTCGAGGACACCGGCGAGGGCATCAGCGCCGACACGGCGCAGCGAATGTTCGATCGCTTCTGGCGCAGCGACTCGGCACGCAACGGCGGCGCCGGTGGCGCAGGGCTCGGGCTCGCGATCGCGCGCGGCCTCGTCGAGGCGCAGGGCGGCCGCATGTGGGCGGAACCGCGCGAGTCGGGCGGTGCGCGCGTGTCGTTTACGTTGCCCGCAGCGAGTTAGAAGCCCAGCCCGCTGCGGATGAACGCGGCGCCGTCGCGTACGAGCTGCTCTTCGCTCTCGAACATGCGGCGCCAGATCTTCGTCGCGCCCGCGAGCTCGGGCAGGGAGTTGCCGAACGCCTCGATCACGACCCAGCCGTCGTAGTCGATCTCCTTCAGCGCCGCGAACGTCGTCTGCCAGTCGACCTGGCCCGCGCCGGGCGTCGAGCGGTCGTTCTCCGAGAGGTGCACGTGCACGAGCACGTCCTTGCATTCCTGCAGAGCGGCGCGCGGGTCCTTCTCCTCGATGTGCGCGTGGAACGTGTCGTACATCATGCGGACGCTCGGGTGGCCCACCTCACGCACGAGCGCGGCGAGATCGGCGGCGGTGTTCGTGAGGTACATCTCGAAGCGGTTCAGGTATTCGAGCGCGATCGTCACGCCACGCTGCTCCGCGTATGGCGCGACCTCGCGGAGGTACTCGGCCGAACGCGACTTCTCGTCGTCCGTCGGCGGCGCGCCCGAAAAGACACCGAGCGGCGCGCCGAGCGGGCCGAGGATGAGCGGCGCCCCGAGCGCCGCCGCCGAGTCGAGGTTCGCACGGGTCGCCGCGGCGGCCTCCGCGCGCACGGCGGGATCCTCTGAGATCGGATTGTCGTCCGCGCCGCGGGCCGAGACAGCGAGCCGCTCGAGGCCGAGGTCGTCGAGCCGCCGGCCGAGCTCCGCGTACTTGTCGACCTCGCGGTCGAAGATCGGGACCTCGACGCCGTCGAAGCCGGCTCCCTTGAGCATCGCGAACGTCGCGTCGTTTTCGGGGCCTGAGACGTCGGTCGACCAGAGCAGCATGTTCATGCCGAGCTTCATCGCGGTGATCCTAAACCGAAGTGCACCACGGAATCGCGCGCTCCCGTAGAGTCGGCCCATGATCGACATCCCCCAGAAGATCGTCTGTGTCGGCCTCAACTACCGCGACCACGCCGAGGAACAGGGCGTCGAGCTGCCCGAGCGGCCGCTCCTCTTCGCGAAGTGGCCCAACACGCTGATCGCCTCCGGCGAGCCGATCCGCGTTCCATCCATCTGCAAGAGCCCCGACTACGAGGCCGAGCTCGGCGTCGTGATCGGGCGCCGCGCGAGTGGTGTATCGACGGACGACGCGCTCGACTTCGTGCGCGGCTATGTCGTGGCGAACGACGTCTCCGGGCGCGACCTCCAGTTCTCCGACGGCCAGTGGGTGCGCGGGAAGTCGCTCGACACCTTCCTGCCGGTGAGCGATCTGATCCCCGCAAGCGAAGTCCCCGATCCGCAGGCGCTACCGATTCGCGCGATCCTCAACGGCGAGACGATGCAGGACTCGAACACGTCGAACCAGATCTTCGGCGTCGCCGAGGTCGTCTCGTTCCTCTCGCAGGCGATCACGCTGGAGCCGGGCGACCTGATCATCACCGGCACGCCCGCAGGCGTCGGCGCGTTCCGCAAGCCGCCGGTCTGGCTGCAGGACGGCGACGAGATCACGATCGAGATCGACGGGCTCGGCTCGATCACCAACCCCGTGAGGAGAGAGACATGAGCTTCGTGCTGGTCGTACGCATGACCGCCCTGGAGGGCAACGAGGACGAAGCAGTCGCGACCATGCGCGAGCTGGCCGAGGCGACGCGCCAGGAGCCGGGTTGCGAGCTCTACATCCCGACGCAGGATCCGGAGAATCCGCGCGCGTTTCTCTTCTACGAGCAGTACGTCGACAAGGCGGCACTCGAGGCGCACGGTGCGAGCGAGCATTTCCAGCGGCTCGCCGTCGGCAAGCTGTTCGGCCTGATGGAATCGCCGCGGGAGCGCACCTTCTACGAGACCGTGTAGCGCGTGAGGCGGGCGCCTCTCCTCGTCGCGCTGTTCCTCGCGGCGGTGGCGTTGCGGCCGCAGCTCGTCGGCGTCGGTCCGTTGCTGCCGTCGATCCAGCACGACCTCGGCGTCTCGCACGCGATCGCCGGGCTGCTCGGCACGATTCCGGTGCTGTGCATGGGGCTGTTCGCACCGCCCGCGGCGTTCCTGTCGGGGCGAATCGGCTCCCGGCGGGCGATCGGCGTTGCGCTCGCGCTGATCGGCGCGTTCGGCGTCGCGCGCGCACTCGTGCCGGGCGCAGCGGGAGTGGTGCTGCTGACGTTCCCGGTCGGCATCGGCATGGGGCTCGCCGGCGCGATGCTGCCCGTGGCGGCGAAAGAGCGCTTCGCCGACCGGCCGGGCTTCGCGACCGGCGTGTACACGACGGGGATCACGAGCGGCGCGGCGATCGCGGCGGCCGTCGCAGTGCCGCTCGCGCACGCCGCCAACGGTTGGCGCACGCCGCTGCTCGTGTTCAGCGCGGTCTCGTGTGCGCTCGCTTTTCTCTGGTTCTGGCTCACACGCACCGAGCCGCGACACGTTCGCAGCGACGTGCGGCCGTTGCGGCTGCCGCTGCGCAACCCACTCGGCTGGCGACTCGTGGCGGCCTTCTTCCTGATGTCGTTCGTCTTCTACGGGCTCAACTCGTGGCTGCCCGACGCCTATGTCGAGCGCGGCTGGAGCCAGAGCGCCGCCGGTGGGCTGCTCGCCGTGCTGAACACGATCACGATTGCCGTCGGCTTCTTCGTGGCGTGGGCAGCGGATCACATCGGCACGCGGCGCGCGTGGCTCGCGGGCGCGGCGGCACTTCAGGTCGTCGCGCTGCTCGGCATCGTGTTGTTGCCGGGCGGTGGCTGGGCCTGGGCCGTGCTGCTCGGCCTGTCGATCGGACCGCTCTTCCCGCTGACGATGACGCTCCCGCTCGATGCTGCGGAGCGCCCTGCCGAGGTCGCTGCGCTCGCGGGAATGATGCTCGGGCTCGGCTACACCCTCTCCTCGAGCGGTCCGCTGATCCTCGGCGCCGTGCGCGATCTCTCGGGCAACTTCAACGCCGTGCTGTGGGTGCTCGTCGCCGCCTCGGCGCTGCAGTTCCTCGTCGACGCCTCGTTCAGCCCGGCCCGCCTCGCGGCAAGCCGCGCACAGACACGTCCGTGAACGACAGGCGGGACCTGGTCCGGACCAGGTCCCGATCTCACGGGCGCCAAAAATCGGGACCAGGTCCGGACCAGGTCCCAATTTCGAGGCGCGACTCCATTTTTGGCTCCAGAGGCGGCGTTGCGGTGCTTCGATCCGGCTCGGCCGGGCGGGCGGCTCGGACCGCTCGGACCTGGTCCGCACCAGGTCCCCGGCCTGTTCAGGGATCGACGTAGACCGTGACCGTCTCGGTGTAGAACTCGATCGCGGCGCGGCCCTGCTCGTGTGGGCCGAAGCCGCTCGCCTTGATGCCGCCGAACGGCACATGGACGTCGGCGCCGGCGGTCTGCGAGTTCACGTGCAGCAGGCCGGCCTGTGCCTCATTCTGGAAGCGCGTCGCGGCCGCGAGGCCGGTGGTGAAGATCGCGGCGGACAGTCCGAACTCGCTGTCGTTCGCGCGCTCCATCGCTTCGTCGAGCGTTGCGAAGCGGTAGAGAGACGTTACGGGCCCGAAAACTTCCTCGCAGGAGAGGAACGCCTTGTCGCCGACGCCTTCGAACACCGTCGGCGCGATCAGCCAGCCGTGCTCGTCGGCGCGCTCGCCGCCCGCGAGAACGGTGCCGCCTTCGCTCTTGCCGCGCTCGATCGCCTCGATGATCTCGTCGAACTGCTTCTCGCTAACGATCGGGCCGACCTCGACTTCCGGATCGGCGGGATCGCCGACCTTGCCGCGATCGATGCGCGCCAGCAGTTTCTCCCTGAAGGTGTCGTACACGTCGTCCTGCACGTAGATGCGGCGCGTCGCGGTGCACTTCTGCCCTGCCGACCAGAACGCGCCGGCATACGACGCCTCGACCGCACGGTCGAGATCGGCGTCGCCCATCACGATCAGCGGATTGTGGCCGCCGAGCTCGAGCTGCACGCGCTTGCCGAGCTTCGTCCCCTCGTCGCGCACCGAGCTGCCCGTAGCGACCGAGCCGGTGAACGAGATCGCGCGGACGCGCGGGTCGCGCACGAGTGCGGCGCCGACGGTCGAGCCGCGGCCGGTGAGCACGTTGAGGACTCCCGCAGGCAGGTTCGCCTCCGCGAACGCCTCCGCGATGTGCAGGCCGGTCAGCGGCGACTCGTACGCGAGCTTCAGCACCACCGTGTTGCCGTAGATGAGCGCCGGCGCGAGCTTCCAGATCGGGATCGCGAGCGGGAAGTTCCACGGCGTGATCAGCGCGACGACGCCGACGGGCCGGCGACGCGTCGACACCTGCGCGCCGGTGGCCGCCTGCTCGAAGTGCTCGCCGACGGAACGAAAGGCCTCGCTCGCCGCGAAGCGCAGAATCTGCGCGGCGCGACCCGCTTCGCCGCGCGATTCGCGCAGCGGCTTGCCCATCTCGAGCGTCATGTCCTGCGCAACCTGCTCGACACGCGCCTCGAGCACGGCGGCTGCGGCACTCAGATACGCGGCGCGCCGCGCCATCGGCAGCGCGGCCCACGCGGCGAAGGCCTCTTTCGCGGCGCCGACTGCGGCCGCCGCGTCGGCCTCGCTCGACGACGAGAACTCACCGACGATCTCGCTCGGGCGCATCGGGTTCGGCTTCGTGTAGGTCTCGCCCGACGCGGCGGGCACCCAGGCTCCGCCGACGTAGTTGAGACGGGCGGAACGCGCGGGGGCTTCGGCGATGTCGGTCATGGACCTACGGTAGCGGTCACGCCGCGACGGTGTTCACGAGCACGCCGATCCCCTCGATCTCGATCTCCACCACGTGACCGGGCTCGAGCGTATACGCGTCCGGCGGCACGAGCCCGGTGCCGGTGAGCAGCACCGAGCCGGACGGAATCGGGTTGTAGCGCATCGCCCACGCGGCGAGGTCGCGGGGCGAGCGCTTCATCCGCGCGGTCGACGTCTCGCCGGCGAAGAGCTTCGTCCCGGCAGCGTCGGTGATGCGCATGGAGATTTCAAAAGACGCAGCCCAGTCCTCCGGCACGGCCAGCGCCGGACCGATCGCGCACGCGCCCGCGAAGATCTTCGCCTGCGGAATGTAGAGCGGATTCGCGCCCTCGATGTCGCGGCTCGAGACGTCGTTGCCGATCGTCACGGCGACCGGCTCGCCGTCCGCGCCGAACACGAGGCCGAGCTCGGGCTCCGGCACCATCCAGCTCGAATCGCTGCGCAGTCGGATCGAGCCGCCGGGCCCGACCGTGCGCCGCATCTGCGCGTCCTTCATGAACAGCTCGGGACGATCGGCGTCGTACACGAGCGCGTACACGTCGCGCGCCTCCGTCTGCGCCTCTTCGACGCGCGCGTCGCGGCTGCGCTCGTACGTCACGCCGGCGCACCAGATCTCCGGCGCCTCGATCGGCGGCAGCAGCGCCAGGCTCGCGAGCGGCGCGGTGCCGGTCACCGCCCCCTCGCCGCGGATCGCCGCGAGCGGGTCGTCGTGGTTGAGCAACTCGACGAGCAGCTCGACCGAGTCACCGTCGAGCCTGCCGACGCGCGGGACACCGCCGACGGCCGCGCGCACGAAGCGGATCAATACGTCGCCCGGCCGCCGGAGATGTCGAAGCACGCTCCGGTGGAGAAGCTCATCTCCTCGCTCGCGAGCCAGCAGATCAGCGCCGCGACCTCGGATGGCTGCCCGACGCGGCCGAGCGGAATGCGCGTCGTCATGAAGTCGATGTGCTCCTGCGAGAGCTGCGCGAGAATCGGCGTATTGATCACAGCGGGTGCGATGCAGTTGACGAGGATGCCGCTGTCGGCGATGTCCTTGCCGATCGACTTCGTGACGCCGATCACGGCCGCCTTCGACGAGGAGTACGCGCCGGCCATCGGGTTGCCCTCCTTGCCGGCGATCGACGCGACGTTGACGATGCGTCCGTAGCCGTTCTCCTTCATCTTCGGGATCGCGGCGCGGTTCGCGAAAAAGACGCCGTTCAAATTGATCGCGTGTACGCGGTTCCACTCGTCGTCGCTCACGTCCACCGTGTGCAGCGAGTCGCCGCCGACACCTGCGGCGCAGACGAGCACGTCGAGGCGCGGCAGCCGCTCGACGGCGGCGTTCAGCTGCGCCGAGTCGCGGACGTCGTCGCCGTTCGCGAGGTCGAACACGTGCACCTCGGCGCCGCCCGCGCGCAGCCGCTCGACGGCGGCAGCGCCGATGCCGCTCGCGCCGCCCGTGACCAGCGCGAGGCGCCCTTCGAACCCGTACTGGTTGCTCATACGCGATTTCTATACGGTTTTGCTCATGGCGTTCGATCCGAGCAGCCAGTACCCGCTCGGCAGCCACCGGCCGGATCTCGTGCGCACGCCCGGCGGGCTCGCATTCGACGAGCTCGAGCTGCACGGCGAGACCGTCACGTCGGCCGAGCTGCGCGCGACGCCGGAGACGCTGCGGCTTCAGGCCGAGGTCGCGCGCGCGGCGGGCCGGCCGCAGCTCGCGGACAACCTCCGGCGCGCCGCCGAGCTCGCGCCGCTGCCGGACGAGACGATCCTCGAGATCTACACGGCGCTGCGCCCCCGCCGCTCCTCGGCGGCCGAGCTGGCGGCCTGGGCCGAGCGGCTCGAGGGCTGGGACGCGCCCGCGACCGCGGCGT
Source organism: Actinomycetes bacterium (assembly GCA_031394165.1). Classification (GTDB taxonomy): domain Bacteria; phylum Actinomycetota; class Thermoleophilia; order Gaiellales; family Gaiellaceae; genus Palsa-739. Next base: position 5,763 of record JANMWV010000580.1, on the reverse strand, counting down.
TCGTGCGCGAGGCGGCGCAGGTCTACGCGAAACGAGGGCTCCTTGCGGCCTGACGAGCGCAGCGCGCGGTTCGTCGCGCGCGAGGCGCGCGGGCTACGCCGCGAGCTGCTGATCGAGCCGCTCGCCGAGCTCGGGCTGGTGGCGATGAACGGGCCGAACGACCCCGAGCCGTCGCTCGTGCTCGACGGCGACCGCGTCGTCGAGCTCGACGGCCGCCGCGAGGAGGACTGGGACGCGCTCGACCACTTCGTCGCGCGGTACGGGCTCGATGCGGAGGTCGCACGCGAGGCCGCGGAGCTGAGCGACCGCGAGATCGCGCGGCGGCTCGTCGACGTCGCGTTGCCACGCGACGAGCTCGTGCGGCTGTCGCGTGGCCTGACGCCCGCACGCCTCGCGCGCGTGATCGCCATGCTCGACCCGGTCGAGCTGATGTTCGCGATGAAGAAGCTGCGCGCGCGGCGCATGCCCGCCAACCAGGCGCACGTCACGAACCTGAAGGAGAACCCCGCGCTGCTCGCAGCCGACGCAGCCGAGGCTGCTGCGCGTGGCTTCGCCGAGCTCGAAACGACCGTCGGCGTGTCGCGCTACGCGGGGTTAAACGCGATCGCGATCCTCGTCGGCTCGCAGACGGGACGGCCGGGCGTGATGACGCAGTGCGCGGTCGAGGAGCGGCTGAATCTCCGGCTCGGCATGCAGGGGCTGGTGACGTACGCGGAGACGTTGTCCGTGTACGGGACGGAGCCGGTGTTCGTCGACGGCGACGACACGCCGTGGTCGAAGGCGTTCCTCGCGTCGGCGTACGCGTCGCGCGGGATCAAGGTGCGCTTCACGTCGGGCGGCGGCTCGGAGGCGCTGATGGGCGAGTCGGAAGGCAAGTCGATGCTGTATCTCGAGGCGCGGTGCCTGTCGCTCGTGCGCGCCGCGGGCTCACAGGGTGTGCAGAACGGCTCGATCTCGTGCGTGGCGCTCGCACTCGCGGTCCCGGGCGGCACGCGCGAGGTGCTGGCGGAGAACGTGCTCGCAGCGTGGCTCGACCTCGAGGTCGCGTCCGGCAACGACGCGATCGCGAGTCACTCCGAGATCCGCAAGACCGGGAAACTGATGGGCCAGTTCCTCCCCGGCACCGACTTCGTCACGTCCGGCTATTCGTCGATGCCGCGCTACGACAACATGTTCGGAGGCGGCAACTACGACTCCGACGATCTCGACGAGTGGCTGACGCTCCAGCGCGAGTGGCAGGTCGACGCCGGCATCGAGCCGCTCGACGTGCGTGCGCGCGCGGCGTCCGCGGTGCAGGCGGTGTTCGACGTACTCGGCTTCCCACCGATCACGGACGAGGAAGTGCGCCTCGCCGCGACGTGTCTCGACTCGCGCGACCTGCCCGACCGCGACCGCGCCGCCGACGTGCTCGCAGGCGACCGCGTGCTCAGCGAGGGAATCAGCGGCCTCGACGTCGCGCGCGCCCTGCACGCGCGCGGCTTCAAGGACGTGGCGGCGGCGGTGTTCGGCATGCAGCGCCAGAAGGTGGCGGCGGACTACCTGCAGACGTCGGCCGTAATTGCGCGCGACGGCACGGTCGTGTCGGCCGTGAACGACGGCAACGACTACGCGGGCCCCGGCACGGGCTACCGGTTGGAAGGCGAGCGGTGGGAGCACCTACAAAAGTTGCCGCATGTGATTGACGCGCGGCTGCTCGGAGCGGCGCAGGGCGGCGAGCGCGCCGTCGAAGAGACGGGCGAAGCCGTGCGCGGCACGCGCCCGGGCGAGGTCGTGATCGCGGTCGGCCCCGCGTTCGGCGACGTTCTGTCGGAGACGATCAACGGCCTGCAGCACCGCGACGTACTGGCCGCGATCGTCGACGGCGTGCGTGACGAAGGCGGAGAGCCGAGGCTCGTGCGCGTGCGCCGCTCGTCCGACATCGCGTTCATCGGCCACGACGGAGCGCGCCTCTCCGGCTCCGGCATCTCGGTCGCCCTTCAGTCGAAGGGCACGGCGCTGATCCACCGCGCCGACCTGGAGCCGCTCGACCCGCTGGAGCTGTTCGGCATGGCCCCGTCGCTGACGCTCGAGTCGTACCGCCAAATCGGCCGCAACGCTGCCGGCTATGCGCTCGGCAAGCCGGTCGCGCCGGTGCCGACGGTGATGGACAATTACGCGCGCGCGAAGCTGATCGTCCGCACGACGCTCCTGCACGCGCGAGAGACGGCCGCGATCGTGCGTGACGGCGCGCCGCTCGAGCTCGTGCTCGTCGCGGAACCCGCGGGCGTGTAGTTACCGAGTACGGCGCCAGTGAATCAGCTGGCTACCAATTCAGCCAAGACCCGCTCAACACGTTCAGCAAGAGACTCTCGATGAAAACGACGGCTTCCTCGCGACCCGGTCTGTATTGCGTGGGGTGCCCGCAGAGGTTTCGAAGGTCGAGCCGCTCTTGAAGCAACTTACGCGCATTGCGGTTCAGCATTCCCACGTCTTCGGCAAGTTGCAGAAAATCGCGCTCACCGAGATATAGAAAGTCGTCCTGTTTCCTTATCTCGCGGTACTTGCGAGCCGTCCCGAAGCGAGCGCGGTTGGCTGCCTCAAATGCACTGACGCCTCCGCGGTGCGCGCCGACGACAGAGTACAAGTGCTGAATCACAGCGGCCCACACCATCAGTATGGCCGCGCGATACAACCCGTGCTGATAGCAGGCCAGCGCTTCCTCGAGGTACGGCCGATACTCGCGCGGCGCTTGCGCTACGGCGAATTCAAGTGACTCAAGCGCCGCTGCAGGAGACTCTTGCTCGACATCAGCGACTTCTTCGCCGAACTCGCTCTGCAATCGTCGGAGGCCTTCGAGCAGCTGCTCGACACGAGGATCAAACGCGTCAGCCACCATTCGGGACGTCGGGCTGCTCGATGAGGTATTTACGCATGTTCTTGAAGATCTCCTCAATCGTCGCGGGCTTGGCGTCAGCAGCGATGTGGATCTCCACGTTCACGTTCAGGCCGGTTCCGATGCTGCTAGCGACCCGCGGAGGCGGAGGGGTCGGGCCGCCGCTCGCACCATCGCCTTTCTCCACCGGATCGGGCGGTGCCTCGCCGGTTACAAACTCTTCGAGTCGCACCGCATCCATTTCGAGGTGCGTATCCCTGCCTACGCCGGCGGGCACGAACTTACCCAGCTCAGCCAGGCCAACCATCCGCATGAAGAAGACGGCGGCGTCGGTGAGTGCATCTCCGAGTGCTCCACCGGTTTCAGTGGAGTGATTGTCGTGCCAGTAGTTGGCGATGTCAGTCTTTGGGACGTCGGTCTTTTCGTTGAAATGCATCCAGTCGAGGGTGTCGTTGTACACGGGGATCGCCTTAAGCCTGCGGCGCGCGATCTCGGCGCGCTTCGCCGCATCCCCTGCCGCGAAATCTCGCCCGTCAGGAGTGGTCAGCTTGACGTTGTTTCCGTCTCGCTCGAGAAGGCCGAGGAACTTCATGGCCTCGATCTTGAAGCCGCTAGCGTGTTTGACGGGTATCGCCTTCTTGATCTTCTCGATCTCGACCCAGCCGACTTGGTTCTTGAGGTAGGCCGACAGCTTCTCAAGGTCGACGGCCGTGGTCTTCATCGGAAGCGCCATAGCGTTGACCATAGTCGCACCCGTCCCAGACGGAGGCGCCTGCCAGGCATTCACGAAGCGCGCCCACAGAATGGGCCGGGGGGGGTCAGACCCTAAGACTTCCCAGAGATCGAGAACGCGTCAAACAGCACGGCCTCGATTAGGTTGAAACGACTGCAGGGCTGACTTCTGGCCCGAGCCCCACGATCGAATCGCGCCATCGCCTGAACGCCCGTGCAATCTGGCGGCGAAAGCCTCGCGAAGGCCAAGGTCGATCGGGCGAGCAGGAGCAGGAACTACGGCTGACCGCGTGTGCCCGCCGAACCGACGCGCTCGACAAGCCCCCACAGCTCGTCGCCCGCTCCCGTAGACGCACGCGCTCCGATTGAGATCAGGAACTCGCGCGTCTTCTGTTCGTCTGCGCCGATCGAGCGCGCGAGCGTGGTGATGCCGCGCCATTGATAACTCGGATCGTTGAGCATCGTTCGCAGGAGGTTCTTTCGTTTCTGATCACGCCTCAACCCAGGCAGAGCCTTCGCTGCGTCGAGCAGCTTGCCGAGCAGTTCCGCGAGTGCAGTAATCACAAGGGAAGCGTGTAAAGCACTTAGGCCTGCGCCTTGCCCGCGACGCCCCAGTGCTTCGGGCTGACGCCCTGCACGATCACCTGGATGTGCTCGCGCGCGGCGCCGGACGACTCGGCGAGCGCCTCCGTCAGCGCTTCGATGATCTTCGGCACCGACTCTTCGGTGACGCGCTTGTCGTAGAGCTTGACGTCGATGAGCGGCATGTCAGCTTCCTCCTTCGTCCCACGGTTTGGCGTTGCGGCCCCAGCGATGGGCGTCGTGGCCTTCGACGATCACCCAGGTGTGCTCCTTCAGCTCGGGCGCCTCGAGGCACTCGAGCAACGTCTCCGTCAGGCGCTCGATCAGCTTCGACTCGAGCTCCGGCGTCAGCCGGCGTTCGAACAGCTCGACGCGCACCAGCGGCATGGCGTTCTCCTACTTCTCGACGTGCTGCGACCCGCCGTCCGGGCCGAGCACGAGGTCGAGGGTCTTGTCCGGAACATGGTCGAGCGGCACCGGCGCCAGCGCTTCCATGAAGGTGACGCCGCCCGGCGCGTACACCTTGTGGTGCAGGCCCCGGTTGACGACGACGACGTCGCCCGCCTTCAGCGTCGCAGTTTCGTCCTCGATCGTCATCTCGATCTCGCCGTCGAGGATGAACATCACCTGCTCCGCGTCGTCGTGCTTGTGCCACGGCACCTGCTTGCCGGGCGCGTATTCGACGCGGCAGAGCAGCACCTGCTCGCCGCCGATCGCGTGCAGGCGCACGCCGTCGACGAACTCCCACGAGTCGCGTCCGTTCCACGTCCGGAACGGTGACGACTCAGGCATCGGTGCCGAAGAACCCCTTGCCACCGTCGGACGAGAATGCCCTGACGGAGATCTGCTCGTCGAAGACGACGCGCTTCCCGTCGCGCGTCGGCTCACGCTTCGCCTGGATCGCTGCGAGCACGCGCTCCGGCGTGGCCGGCATCTCGGTGATCCACACACCGACCGCGTCGTGAATCGCGTTCGCGATCGCGGGCGGCTGCGCGTTGTTCGCCATCTCGCCGATCGCCTTCGCGCCGAACGGCCCGTCCTCGGACGGATTCTCGAGGATGACGTTGTCGATCTCCGGCAGATCCTGGAGCGCCGGGGCGAGGTACGCGCCGAACTCGCCGCCGCGATGGTCGACCGACGGATAGTCGGGGTAGCTGTTCTCCAGCAGCCCGAGCCCGAGGCCCATGATCGCGCCGCCCTCGATCTGCCCCTCGACGAGCGTGGGGTTGATCGCGCGGCCGACGTCGTAGACCTGCACCAGCTTCAGGACGACGACCTCGCCGGTCTCGTCGTCGACCTCGATGTCCGCGACGCACGCCGCGTACGAGATCGCCGAGTGCGGCTCGATCTCGACCTGGCCCGTCGCGTCGTCGACGTCGGCGAACGGCTTCAGCGCCGTCGACGAGCCGCTGATCAGCTCGCCGTAGTTGTACGTCGCCGCGCCGGCGACGTCGGCGACGTTGATCTTCTTCTGCGGCGCGCCCTTCGCCGTCACCTCGCCGTCGTTGATCTCGAGGTCGGCGGCGTCGATCTCGAGCTCCTTCGACGCAATGTCGAGAATGCGCTCACGCACGCGC
>JANMWV010000554.1:0-4133 GCA_031394165.1 Actinomycetes bacterium | reverse complement strand
GCCTCATCGACGCGTCGGAGCGATTGCTCGCCGACTATCGGCGCACGCTTCCCGACGCGCCGGCGCCGCTGCACTTCGGAACGTGGATCGGCGGCGACGCCGACGGCAACCCGAACGCGGGCGCGGACACGATCCGCGAGGCGCTGGAGCGCGCGCGCCGCCTGCTGCGCCTGCGCTACCGCAACGAGGTGCGCGCGCTCGCAGCGGAGATCGGAGTGTCGTCGCGCCTCACACCCGTCGACGACGCCCTGCTCGAGTCGATCGCGCGCGACGAGTGCGAGCTCCCGGAGTACGCCGGCGCGATCGGCGACCAGAATCGCGACGAGCCGTACCGGCGAAAGCTCTCCTTCATGTGGCGGCGGCTCGACGCCGACGCGTACGACTCCGCCGACGCGTTCGCCGAGGATCTTGCCGTGATCGACCGTAGCCTCCGCGCGAACCGCGGCGCGCGCATCGCCGACGGGGCGCTTGCGGCGTTGCGCCGTCGCGTCGAGCTCTTCGGGCTCCATCTCGCCAAGCTCGACATCCGCACGCATGCCCGTGATCTCGTCGACCCGGACGAGCGCATGCGCGGCATCGCCGACGCGGTCGCCGACGTGCGGCGCCGTCACGGGCCGCAAGCGCTCGACACGTGGATCGTCTCGGGCACGGCTTCGGCCGATGACGTGCACCGCGTGCATGCGCTGACGGACGAGCCGCTGTCGGTTGTGCCGCTCTTCGAGTCGGTCGAGGCGCTCCGCGCGGCGCCGCGCATCTACGAGGAGCTGCTCGACACGGTCGGCTGCAGCGAGGTGATGGTCGGGTACTCCGACTCCGCGAAAGACGCCGGCTATCTCAGCGCGCAGTGGGAGATCCGGCGCGCGCTCGTCGCCCTGGCGGACGTCGCGCGACGGCGCGGCGCCGAGCTGACGGTGTTCCACGGGCGAGGGGGCAGCGCGGGCCGCGGCGGCGGGCCGACGTACGACGCGATCCTCGCGCAGCCGCAGGGCGAGCCGCCCGGCCGGCTGAAGCTGACCGAGCAGGGCGAGACGATCGCGTTCAAGTACGGCCTGCCGGGCCTCGCGTACCGCAACCTCGAGGCGTCGCTCGCCGCGACGCTGCTCGCGTCCGTGCCCGAGCGCACCGACGTCGACCCACCCGAGGGAGGCGAGGCGCTCGTCGAAGCGCTCGCGGCGCGCTCGTACGCGGCGTTCCGCGACCTCGTCGACGATCCCGGCTTCGTCGACTTCTTCCGCGCGTTCACGCCGGTCGACGAGCTCGCGCTGCTGAACATCGGCTCGCGCCCGTCACGGCGCCCTGGGGGCCAGACCCGGGGGGAAGTCATGATTCCAGCTCTGGCCCCCAGGGTGTCTGATGGGGAAGCCTCCGGCCCTGAACGCGCCGAGTATCTCGCGTCGCTGCGCGCGATCCCGTGGGTGTTCGCGTGGACGCAGAATCGCTGCCTCTTGCCGGCGTGGTACGGCTGCGGCGCGGCGTTCGCGGACGCCGATACCGCCGAGTTGCGCCGCCTCTACCGCGACTGGGCGTTCTTCCGCACGCTCGTGAACAATCTCGAGATGACGCTCGCCAAGTCGAGCATGGAGATCGCGCACGAGTACCGCACGCTCGTCCCGGACGACCGCCTGTGGGAGCCGATCGCTGCCGAGCACGCGCGCACCGTCGCCGCCGTGCTCGAGATCGTCGAGACGGAAGCGCTGCTCGACCGCCAGCCGGTCGTCCAGCGGTCTGTGCGTCTGCGCAATCCCTACGTCGACCCGATGAACGCGATCCAGGTGGCGCTGCTCCGCCGCTACCGCGACGGCGACGAGGCGGCAGAGCCACCTCTGCTGCGCTCGATCGCAGGCATCTCGGCCGCGCTGCGAAATACAGGATGAGCATGGAGCTTCGAGACAAGGTCGAGCGCGAGGCCGCCGCGGTACAGGCGGCGGTTCCGCAGCTCACGGATGACGGCGTGTCGTTCGCGCTCGCGTCTGCCGCGGGGCTCGTCGAGGAGTCGGTCGACCGGATCACGGAGGCGAACGTTGCCGACCTCGCTGCGGCGCAGGGGCTCGACGAGGGCACGCTCGATCGCCTGCGGCTCGACGAGGCACGCATCCTCGATCTCGCGCGTCAGCTACGGGAGCTCTCCGAGCTGCCGGCGCTCGACCGCGTCGAGGATGCGTGGCTGCTCGGCAACGGGCTGCAGGTGACGGTGCGGCGTATCCCGATCGGCGCCGTCGGCGCGAACTTCGAGGCGCGGCCGAACGTCGCGGTCGACGTCGCCGGGCAGCTGCTGAAGTCCCTGAACGGCGCCGTGCTGCGCACGGGCGGTGCCGCGCTGCGCACCGTGACGCTGCTCGTCGACGAGGTGCTGCGGCCGTCGTTGCGCGTTGCAGGCATGCCGCCCGAGGCGGTCGGCCTCGTGCGCTCCCCCGACCGCGAGGGCGCGAGGATCCTCGTGTCACTCCCGCACGTCGTGCCGCTCGTGATCCTGCGCGGCAGCGGTGAGACGACGGCTGCGCTCGCGCGGGAGGCGGCGCAGCACGGTGTGAGGACGCTCGCCCACGCGGAAGGCGGCGGGGTCCTGTACATCCATTCGGCCGCCGACCCGGCGAAGACCGCGGCGCTTGTCGAGGCGAGCCTCGACCGGCTCGGCGTCTGCAACCGGCTCAACCTTCTGCTCGTCGAGGACGAGGCGCACGTGCCGCGCGAGTTGCTGCGCCGCCTCGGCATCGAGGTGCGCGAGCCCGGACGGCTCGGCCACGAGTGGGCGAACGACCCGGAGCGCATCGCCTCGATCACCGTGCACGTCGTCGCGTCGCTCGAGGACGCCGTCGCCATCGCGAATCGCGAGACGTCGGGGCTCGCCGCCTCGATCGTCACCGAGGACACCGACGCGGCGCAGCGGTTCTTCGACGGCTACAACGGCACCGCAGCCTTCTGGAACGCGCCGACGCGCTTCACCGACGGGTTCGCGCTCACCGGCTCGCCGGAGACGGGGATCAACGTCGATCGCGTGCCGGGCCCGCGCGGGCCGGTCACGTACCGCGACCTGTACTTACGGCAGTACCGCGTCGTGGGCGACGGAACGCAGCACCGGTGAAGCGGCCGCTCGTCGTGAAGCTTGGCTCGAGCCTCGTCGTCGACGAGCAGGGTCGTCCGCGGCGCGCGTTGCTGCGGCATCGCGCGGTGGAGATTGCCCAGATCGTCGAGAGTGGCACTCCCGTCTGCGTCGTGTCGTCGGGAGCGATCGCGCTCGGGCTGCGGCGGCTCGGGCTCGCGAAGCGGCCTTCGAGCCTCCCGCGGCTGCAGGCTGCGTCCGCGCTTGGGCAGGCTGCGCTGCAGCGCGCGTGGCAGGACGTGCTCGAACCGCACGGGGTCGAAGTCGCGCAGATTCTCCTCACGAGCGCCGAGATCGGCGAGCGCCGGGCATACGTGAACGTGCGCAGCGCGCTCGGTGCGTTGTTCGCGCTCGGCGCGGTGCCGGTCGTGAACGAGAACGATGCGACCGCGACCGACGAGATCAGCTTCGGCGACAACGATGCGCTCGCTGCGCAGGTCGCAGTCCTTGTGCGAGCGCGTCTGCTCGTTCTGCTCACATCCGTTCCCGGCGTGCTCCGCGAAGGTGTTCTGATCGAGGACGGAGCTGCGGCGCGCTCGGCGGTGTTCGGCCCCGGCAGCCCGCTCGGGCGCGGTGGCATGGAGAGCAAGGTCGCCGCCGCAGAGCTCGCCGCGGGAGCGGGCATCGCAACGGTGATCGCGGACGGAACGGGGAAGGACGTGCTCACGGCCGCACTTGCAGGCCGCGCGCCGGGTACACGCTTCGCGGCCGGCGAGGGCGCTCCGGCGTTCAAGCTCTGGCTGCGCCACGGGAAGCGGATCGCCGGGCAGATCGCGGTCGACGCAGGTGCCCGCAAGGCGATCGTCGAGGGTGGCGCCAGCCTGCTCGCGGTGGGGGTCAGCGGCTGGGAGGGCGACTTCAGGGCGGGCGACGGTGTCGAGCTTGTCGGCCCGGACGGGGCTGTTTTCGGCCGAGGAATCGTGTCCGTTGATGCTGATGAGCTAGTTGGACGACCGCAGAATCTCGAGGCTGTTCACCGTGATCATCTTGTTCTTAGTAGTGATAATACGTAGGATTTTGCGATAATTGCTCT
>JANMWV010000527.1:0-2651 GCA_031394165.1 Actinomycetes bacterium | reverse complement strand
GCGATGAGCGCGTGCAGCGTCTCGGGCACGTCGAGCGCCTCGATCGGGCCGGTCGGCCGGTAGACGTCTCCTGCTGGTTCGAGCAGCCCGCGGTCGAGGAGCATCCGTACCGTCTCGACTGCATAGAGCGGCACGCCCTCGGCGCGGGCGAGGATCTGCGCACGGAGGGCGTCGGGCAAGCCCGGGACGAACCCGTCCAGCAGCTCTCCCATGGCCTTCTCGGACAGCGGCTCGAGCGAGAGCGTGGTCGCGTTGCGGATCGCGTTGCCGAACGCGGGGTGCCGTTCGGCGATCTCTGGGCGGGCGAGCGCGAGGACGAAGATGGGGTGACTGCGCGACCATTCGAGCAGGTACTCGACGAACTCGAGCAGTGACGTGTCCGCCCACTGCAGATCCTCGAACACCATGACGACCGGCTCGCGGTCGGCCAGCCGCTCGAAGAACAGCCGCCATGCGGCAAAGAGGTCGTCGCGGTCGTGCGTGACGCCGTCCTCGATCCCGATCAGATGGGAGAGGCGGGTCTCGACCCAGGCGCGCTCGCCCTCGTCGGCAACGTGCAACGCCACGACCTCCTTCAGCTTCGTCGCGGCGACTGCCGGCTCCTCGCCCTCGGCGATCTCGGCGCGCATGCGCACCATCTCGGCCAGAGCCCAGTAGGCCACACCTTCGCCGTAGGCGAGGCAGCGTCCGCGGTGCCACAGGATCGTCCCGGCGAGCCCGTCGATGTACTTCTCGAACTCCCAGGCGGTACGCGACTTGCCGATCCCGGCGATCCCGATCGCGGAGACGAGGTGCGCCTTCCGCTCCTCGGCAGACGCGTGGAACAGCTCCTTGACGAGGCGCAGCTCGCGATCGCGGCCCACGAACGGGGGCTCGAGGCCGCCGGACTTCAGTGCGCCTGCCCGCCCGGCAGTGACGCGCACCGCGCGCCAGAGTGGCATCGACTCGGCCTTCCCCTTCATCTCGTGTGAGCCCGCGTCGGCGTACAGGATCGCCGCCTCGGTCGCTCGTTTCGTCGTCTCGCCGACCAGGACCGTGCCCGGTTCGGCCGCGCTCTGGATGCGGGAGGCGGTGTTGACGAGATCTCCCGCGACCATCCCCTGGCCCTGGGCGCCGAGCGTGACCGCAGCCTCGCCGGTGAGGACGCCTGCCCGCGCTTTCAGGCCGGGATCGAGCTCGGGCACCGCGGCGACGAGGTCCAGGCCGGCTCGCACCGCGCGCTCGGCGTCGTCCTCCTGTGCGATCGGCGCCCCCCAGACCGCCATCACCGCGTCGCCGATGAACTTCTCGATCGTGCCTCCGTAGCGCTCGATTACCGTCCTCGCGATCTCGAAGTAGCCGGAGAGCAGCTCGCGCGTGTCCTCCGCGTCGCGACCCTCCGAGAGCGTCGTGAAGCCAACGAGGTCGGCGAACAGCACGGAGACGAGGCGCCGCTCCGCGGTGGGCTGGGTGGGAGCGGCGGGAGCAGCGATACGCGGTCCTCCAGCAGCCGGGGTGCCGCATTCGCTGCAGAACTTCTCCGAGTCTGCGAGTGGGGCACCGCAGCCGGTGCAGTTCCGCCCGAGGGCCGCGCCGCACTCGGAGCAGAACTTCTTCCCCTCGGCATGCTCGGCGCCACAGTTCGGGCAGGTCACGCCATTGCCTCCGCGTGCTTGGAAGCGAGGGCGGCGACGCGCGCGAGCCAGGGCTTGGCGCGGAGTCGCTCGAAGGTCGCTCGCGCCTCGTCCACGAGTGCCTCCGCCTGGGGGCTCTGGCCCTCCTGCATGAGCCACTCTGCGTGCTCGAGCTGCGTGACGGCGAGCCGGAAGGGCATGTCGATCTCGCGGAAGATGGACTCGGCTGCGGTGAAGTCGTGCGCGACATCGGCGCCGCCCTCCCGCGCAGCGAGCTTTGCCCTGAAGCGTGCGCGGTAGGCGGCGAAGAGCGGCATCAGCTGCCCGGGTCGGAGACCGTCGAGAATCGCAAGCAGCTCCCGAGTCTTCGCGACGTCTCCGAGCCCGAACGCGGCTTCGAGGGCTTCGAACAGGCTGAACTTGACCGGGTAGATCGTGATCCCGAGCTCGAAGCGCAGGGCGATGGCACGTTCTGCGGCTGCGAGCGCCTCAGCCGGCTTGCCTTCGGCACGAAGCGCCCGCGCTTCCGCGAGGGCCCAGTGTGCGGCGTCCTGCCCTGCATCCGACTGCCCCACGATCGAGTGGCGGGTGAGCACATCTCGCGCCCGGTCGATGTCGCCGCGCTCGCTATGGATCCGCGCCGTGATGATCAGGAACGACTGTGCGAACGATGAGGACGCGCGTTCCTCCACCTTGGCCGCATGGGCGAGCGCCTCATCCCAGCGGTCGAGTTCGGTCAACACGCCGACAGCGAATCCGAGCAGGTTGGACTCCCAGCCGCGATCGCCGACCCGTCGCGCGAGCGCGAGTCCGCGCTCGATAGTTGCCAGTGACTCCAGAACCCGGTCGGCGGAGCCCTGCACCACAGTGAGGTTGTTGAGTGCGCGAAGTGCGGCATTGTGCAGGTCGTGTTCCACGGCCAGCGACACGGCGGCTTCGAGCAGCACGCGCCCCTCGTAGAGACGGTCGGCTCGTAGAAGGTTGATGGCCTTGCTGTTGAGTCCTTCGGCGAGCGTCTCAGGCAGGCCGAGAGTTTCG
>JANMWV010000500.1:0-7040 GCA_031394165.1 Actinomycetes bacterium | reverse complement strand
TGCGGCTGTCGGTGTTGCGCGACGCGCTCGCCGAGCACGGGCAGCGACTCTCGCTCGACCCACCGGGCGATCCGACCCTGGCCGAGTGTCTGGTCGACGATCTCTCGGGGCCGTTACGTCACCGCTTCGGGACGATGCGCGACCTCGTGATCGGCGTCACCGTCGTGCTGCCCGACGGTACGCGCGCGAGCTCGGGTGGCAAGGTCGTGAAGAACGTCGCGGGCTACGACCTCGGCAAGCTGTTCTGCGGCTCGCGCGGTCGTCTCGGGACGGTCGAGCGGCTCGCCCTGAGGCTGCATCCGCTGCCGGCGGCGTCCCGCACCTCGGTGAGCGACGCCGACTGGCAGACTCTCCACCGTTCGCAGCTCGTGCCGAGCGCGGTCGACGTCGCCGCTGGGCGCATGCACGTGCTCTTCGAGGGCTCGCAGCGCGCGGTCGACGCGCAGGTGCTCGCGCTCGGCGGTGAGGAAGCGGACCCGTGGGACGAGCTGCGCGTGCTGCAGGCGTCGCTGCCCGGCCGCGTACGTTGGGACGGCGCGCCGGCGCCGCTCGTGCGGCCGGGCCCGCGCGTCGCCTACGTCGAGCAGCTGCGCGAGCAGGCGTGGAGTCCGCTGGCGGAACGCGTGCTGGAGGCGATGTGCAGCCCGAGCTGATCGCCGACTGCGTCCACTGCGGCTTCTGTCTGCCGACGTGTCCGACGTATTCGCTGTGGCACGAGGAGATGGACTCGCCCCGCGGCCGCATCTATCTCATGGCGGGGCTCGTGGACGGCTCGATCTCGTTGAGCGACACCGTCGTCGAGCACTTCGATCGCTGTCTCGGTTGCATGGCCTGCGTGACCGCGTGCCCCTCGGGTGTGCAGTACGACCGGCTGATCGAGCAGACACGAGACCTCGTCGAGCAGACCCACCGGCGGACGTTCGTCGAGGGTCTCGTGCGCGCGGGGATCTTCGCCGTCTTCCCGCACCGGCACCGGTTGCGCGCGGCGCTGCTCCTCCGCAGGCTGCCCGCGCCCGGGCCGTTCGCGCCGCTGAAGCAGATCGCGCCGCCGTGGGCCGCGCCGGTGTGGCCGCCGGAGCATCTGCCCGGCGACGGGCCCAAGGTTGCGTTGCTGGCCGGCTGCGTCGCGAGTGTCGTCTTCGGAGACGTGAACGTCGCGACCGCGCGCGTGCTGCAGGCGGACGGCTACGACGTCCACGTGCCGCGCGCGCAGGGATGCTGCGGTGCGCTGCACGCGCACGCGGGGCGGCTCGACGAGGGCCTGTCGCGGGCGAAACAGCTGACGCGCGCCCTCGACGGGTACGACTACATCGTCACCAACGCTGCGGGGTGCGGCTCGCATCTGAAGGATCACGGCGTCGCGAACGTCGTCGACGTCTCCGAGCTGCTCGGTACACCGCGCGCCGAGCGGCATCCGCTGCCGCTGCGCGTCGCGTTCCAGGACTCGTGCCACCTTCGTCATGCGCAGGGGATCGCCGCGGAGCCACGGGCGATGCTCGACGCGATCCCCGGCCTCGAGCGGCTCGAGCCGGAGGAGCAGGACATCTGCTGCGGCAGCGCCGGCATCTACAACATCGTGCAGCCGGCGACGGCCGCCGAGCTCGGCGACCGTAAGGCGACGCAGATCCTCGCGACCGTGCCCGACGCCTACGCGAGCGGCAATCCCGGCTGCCTCGTGCAGGTCACGGCCGCGCTCCGCCGCGCCGGGCGACCGACTCCCGCGTTCCACCCGATCGAGCTCGTGGATGCGTCCATCCGCGGGCTGTCACCCGAGCAGCTTCTCCAGGAGGCCCGACGATGAGCACCGACGACGTTCTCACCCCCGACGCGATCGAATTCCTCCACATGCTGCAGCGCGCGCTCGGCAGTGGGCGCGCCGAGATCCTCGCCGCCCGGGAAGCCCGCGCGCAGCGACTGCGCGACGGCGAGCTGCCGGACTTCCTCGAGGAGACGCGGAGCGTGCGGGACGGCGACTGGCGCGTTCAGCCGGCGCCCGCCGGCCTGACCGACCGCCGCGTCGAGATCACCGGGCCGACGGATCGGAAGATGGTGATCAACGCGCTCAACTGCGGCGCGAAGGTGTTCATGTCCGACTTCGAGGATGCGAACTCGCCGACGTGGGAGAACATGATCGACGGGCAGCGCAACCTGTCCGAGGCGATCGACCGCACGATCCGGCTCGAGCAGGGGGAGAAGGTCTACGAGCTGAACGACGACGTGGCAACGCTCCTGGTGCGCCCGCGCGGCTGGCACATGGTCGAGCGCCATTTCGAGGTCGACGGCGCACCGATGTCGGCGTCGCTCTTCGACTTCGGGCTCTATCTCTTCCGCAACCACGAGCGGCTGAAGGGCATCGGCAGCGGTCCGTACTTCTACCTGCCGAAGCTCGAGTCGCATCGCGAGGCGCGCCTGTGGAACAGCGTCTTCGAGCTCGCGCAGGACACGCTCGGGATTCCACGCGGCACCATCCGCGCGACGGTGCTGATCGAGACCGTGCTCGCGGCGTTCGAGATGGAAGAGATCCTCTACGAGCTAGGCCCGCATGCGACAGGCCTCAACGCCGGACGTTGGGACTACCTGTTCAGCGTGATCAAGAAGCTCGGCCACCGGCCCGAGTTCGTGCTGCCCGATCGCAACTCCGTCGGCATGGCGACGCCGTTCATGCGCTCGTACGCGGAGCTGCTCGTGAAGACCTGTCACCGGCGCGGCGCCCATGCGATCGGCGGCATGGCGGCATTCATCCCGTCTCGTCGCGACGCCGAGGTGAACGCCGTCGCGCTCGCGAAGGTGCGAGAGGACAAGGAGCGCGAGGCGGGGCAGGGCTACGACGGGACGTGGGTCGCCCATCCGGATCTCGTGCCGGTGGCGATGGAGATCTTCGACCGCGTGCTCGGGGACAGGCCCAACCAGCTCGACGTGCTGCGCGAGGACGTCGACGTCGAGGCGGCCGACCTGCTGAACGTCGCCGCGACGCCCGGAGAGATCACCGAGGACGGGCTGCGGAACGACATCTCCGTCGGCATCCAGTACCTCGCCGCGTGGCTGCAGGGCTCCGGCGCCGTTGCGATCTTCAACCTGATGGAGGACGCTGCCACGTCCGAGATCTCACGCTCGCAGGTGTGGCAGTGGCTCCATCACGGCAAGGTGACGCGCGAGGACGTCGCCCGGATCACCGACGAAGAGGTGGCCAAGCTCGGCGACGGCTACGACGAAGCGCGGAGCCTGTTCGAGCAGGTCGCCACGGGCGACGAGTTCGTCGAGTTCCTGACTCTGCCCGCCTACGCGAAACTCGCGTAGCGCTGGCCTGACACCAACGGCCACGTCTCGTGCCAGGCACCGGGCGTGGCCCGTACGGACGCGGCGCCGGACGGCCGAAGGCGTGTTTACAGGGGGTCGCAGCCGACGCCGGCACGCATACCGCCGGGCGAGTCGTGTCACCTGCAGTCACGTCTGGTGCCAGGCACGGGGCGTGTCTTGTGCGGACATGGCCGGTGGGGTGGGGCTACTGGCCGCGCAGCGACTTCCACGGTTCTTCGGTCGAGACGTCCTCCAGCCCGTAGCCGGTGGGTTCGCTCGCGAGTGAGGGGCCGATCACGACCTGCAGGTGCGCGGTCTCGGAGCCGTCGTTGAACGACGCGTGGACGACGCCCTCGTCGAGGAACACCGAATCGCCCGAGCCGAGCGACGTCGACTCCCGCTCGATGTACTGCGTGATCTCGCCCTGCTTGACGATGATCATCTCCTCCTGGCCGGGATGCCGGTGGAAGTTGTGACCCTCGCCCGGCTCGAGCGTGACGTCCATGATCACGAGTTGCTTCGACCCCTTGTCGGGTGTCAGGCGCCAACCGATCACGCCCCAGTCGAATACCTCCTGGCGCACGTCTGCTTGCTTGACGAAGCTGCTGCTCACTGTTCTCTCCTCACTCGACGGGAATCGCCTTGAAGCGGCGCATGTTCTCGGTCATCGCGACCTCGGTCGGCAGGCGCTCCATCGAGGACGCGCCGAAGAAGCCGACGACGCCCTCCGTGTGCGCCAGGACGTAGGCCGCGTCGTCGGGCTCCGCGATCGGCCCGCCGTGGCACAGCACGAGGATCTCCGGGTTGACGCGCTTCGCGGCGTCGTGCATGCCCTGCACGAGCTTCACCGACTCGTCGAGCGTCTTCGCGGATTCCGCGCCGATCGCGCCGCCAGTCGTGAGGCCCATGTGCGGTACGAGCACGTCGGCGCCCGCCTCCGCCATCGTCGCCGCCTCGTCGTCGTTGAAGACGTACGGCGCCGTCAGGAAATCGCGCTCGTGCGCGAGCCGGATCATGTCGACCTCGAGTCCGTAGCCCATGCCGGTCTCTTCGAGCCCGACGCGAATCGTGCCGTCGAAGAGGCCGACGGTCGGGAAGTTCTGCACCCCGCTGAAGCCAATGCGTTTCAACTCGTCGAGAAAGACGGGCATCAAGCGGAACGGATCGGTGCCGCACACGCCCGCGAGCACCGGCGTCTCCTTCACGACCGGGAGCACCTCGCGCGCCATGTCGACGACGATCGCGTTCGCGTCGCCGTACGGAAGCAGCCCCGCCAGGGAGCCACGCCCGCCCATCCGGTACCGGCCGGAGTTGTAGATGATGATCAGATCGGCGCCGCCGGCTTCGGCGAGCTTCGCGGACAAGCCTGTGCCGGCACCGGCGCCGATGATCGGCCTGCCCGCCTCGACCTGTGCGCGCAGCCGCGCCAGAGCCTCGCCGCGCGTCATCGGATCAACTCGTGCAATCGGTCGGCCATCGCCACCGCGAACGCCGGATCGTTGATGTCGGTCTCCACCTCGTGCACCTCGACCGCGCCGAGCGTCTCCCGCAGGCCGGCGAGAAGCGCCGCGTCGGCGTCGGCGTCATAGAACACCTGGCCGTCGACCGCGATCATCGAGACGCCCTTCAGTGGCACGAACAGCACGGTGGGGCCCGTTGCCGCGGACAGCTTGCGGCCGATCATCCGTCCGAGCTCCGCGCATTCGTCCGGTGTCGTGCGCATCAGCGTTACCGTCGGGTTGTGCGCGTAGAACGTGCGGCCTTCGAACTGCGGCGGCACGGTCTCGCGTGCGCCGAAGTTGACCATGTCGAGCGCGCCGAGCGAGACGACCTGCGGCACGCCTGCGGCGCCCGCCGCCTCCAGCCGGTCCGGCCCGGCCGAGAGCGTGCCGCCGACGAGCTCATCCGCGAGCTCCGTCGTCGTGGCATCGAGCACGCCCGCGAGAAAGCCGTCGCGCACGAGCGCCTCGAGCGACTGGCCGCCGGCGCCGGTGGCATGGAACACGAGCACCTCGTAGCCGAGCTCCTCGAGCCGCTCGCGCGCGCGTGTGACGCACGGCGGCGTGACGCCGAACATCGTCGCACCGATGAGTGGCTTCGCCGCGAGCTTCGGCACTGTCGCGCCTGCCATCCCCGCAATCGCGCCAGCGGCGTTCGACATGATCCGCGCCGAGACCGAGTTGACGCCAGAGATGTCGACGACCGAGTACATCATCGTCACGTCGACCGCCCCGACGTAGATTCGCGTGTCGCCCGACGCAACGGTCGAGACCATCAGCTTCGGCACGCCGACCGGCAGCGCACGCATCGCGCGCGTCCCGATCGAGGTGCCGCCGGAGCCGCCGAGCGCGAGGATCCCGTCGAGCTTTCCCGCCGCATACCGGCGTTTCACGACGGTCTCCGCGCCGGCCGCCATCGCGGTCACCGCGGCTCCGCGGTCGGCGGCCGCAGCCAGTGCCGCGACGTCCGCGCCGCCGGCCCGAGCCACCTCTTCGCGCGCGACGTCCGGCTCGAGCCCGGCCGGCTCGTAGATGCCGGCGTCCACGACGAGCACGTCGACACCGTGCTCGCGGAGCCGGTCGCGAAGGAACGCGTACTCGGCACCCTTCGTGTCGAGCGTGCCGAGCAGGACGACCGACGGCACTACGCGCGCTCCGTGAGCGGCTCCACGCCGAGAAAGCGGCGCTGAAGCTCCGGATCGTGCGACAGCTCCGTCGCGGTGGTCTCGGCGTAGATCGAGCCCGCCACCATCACGAGCTGGCGCTCCGCGAGCGCGGTCGCCACGCCGAGGTTCTGCTCGATGAGCAGGATCGCAAGCCCTTCCTGCTCGAGCTTCTTGAACGTCTCGACGAGTTGCTCGATGATCGCCGGCGCGAGCCCTTCGGAAGGCTCGTCCATGATCAGCAGCGTCGGGTTCGTCAGCAGCGCTCGCGCAATCGCGAGCATCTGCTGCTCGCCGCCCGAGAGCTGGGCGCCGCCGTTCCGCTTCCGTCGGCTTAGGGTCGGGAAGAGCTCGTACGCGCGCTCGACCGTCCACCGCTTCGAGCCGCCGCGCGACGCAAGCATGCGCAGGTGCTCGTCGACCGAAAGCGACGGGAAAAGGCGCCGGCCCTGCGGCACGTAGCCGATGCCGAGCTTGGCGATCTTGTACGACGGCTGCCCGACGAGCTCGTTCCCCCGATAGCGGATCGAGCCGGTCACCTGTGCGGGCGGCAGGCCGACGATTGCGTTGCAGAGTGTCGTCTTGCCCATGCCGTTCCGGCCGATGATCGACGTGGAGCCGCCGGTGAGCTCGAAGTTAACGTCTTCGAGCGCCTGGGCGCTGCCGTAGTAGGCGTTGAGCTCTTCGATCGCGAGGAGCGGCTCAGCCATTGCCGTGATTCCCGCGTCCGAGATAGAGGTCGTGCACGGTCTGGTTCGCGCGAATCTCGTCGGGCGTGCCTTCGACGATCACGCTGCCCTCGTGCATCATCGTCACGCGCTCGGCGACCCGCAGCGCGACGTCCATGTCGTGCTCGATCAAGATCAACGTGATCGACGAGTCGAGCTGCATGAGCAAGTCCGTGAGCGCGATGCGTTCGCCGCGGGAGAGCCCCGAAGCAGGCTCGTCGAGCATCATCAGCGTCGGGTTGACGGCGCGCGCCATTGCCACCTCGAGCTGGCGCTGCTCGCCGTGCGAGAGCGAGCCGACGAGCATTCGCTCGCGGCCCTCGAGTCCGACAGTGCGCGCGAGCTCGCGTGCG
>JANMWV010000498.1:0-10395 GCA_031394165.1 Actinomycetes bacterium | reverse complement strand
GCTCTCGCTCTCCCCGACTTCGGGAACCGCGCCGAGTTCGGTCACTGTTACTGCATCACCTGCCGGCCTGTCGCCGGGCACGTACTCGGGCACGGTCAATGTCACGGCGACAGCCGCAGGGTCACCGGCGACCGTGCCTGTCACCTTCTCCGTCGCGGCGCCGGATACGACGCCGCCGGTCATTGCGATTACGGCTCCTGTCGCAGGCTCGACGCAATCGGGAGTGGTCGCGGTCAGCGCCTCGGCGTCGGACAACGTCGGCGTGGTGGGTGTGCAATTCAAGCTCGACGGCGTGACCCTCGGCGCGGAGGTGACGGCTCCTCCGTTCACCGTCAGCTGGAACACGACCTCTTCGACGACCGGAGCGCACACGCTTACCGGGGTTGCGCGCGACGCAGCGGGAAACACCGCGACCTCGACGCCGGTGGGCGTCACGGTCGACAATGGCGGCTCGAGCACGGTCTTCCTCGCCGGCGACCAGGCAATCGAGCCGGCATCCGATTACAACAACGCCGGTGCCGCAGAGGCCTTCCAGACGACGGCTGCGACCACCGGCACGGTGACACAACTCCAGGTGTATCTCGACCCGTTGTCGACCGCGACCGCACTGACTGCAGGCCTCTACGCCGACGCCGCCGGCCACCCCGGCGCGCTGCTCGCCCAGGGAACGCTGGGTGCGCCGGTTTCGGGCGGCTGGGACGCAGTCCGCGTGCCCGCGGTGTCGATCTCCTCGGGGACGAAGTACTGGATCGCCCTCCTCTCGCCGACAGGCGCAGGCACGCTCCGCTTCCGCGACCGATGCTGCGGCGGCGGCGGGCCGGCCGAGACCGCAATTCAGACCGGCCTCTCCTCGCTGCCTGCCACGTGGGCGACCGCCGGCTCGTACAGGGACGGCCCCGTGTCGGCCTGGGCGGCCGGCCTCGGCACCGCACTGCCGGCCGCCGACCAGATCGGACGCTGGTCGTCGCCTCAGACGTGGCCGATCGTCGCCGTGCACATGGCGCTCATGCCGACCGGGAACGTCGTCACGTGGGACGGCTTCGCGGCCGCCCCGAGCTCCGAGCGGATCTGGAACCCGACGACGGCGTCGTTCCTCGCCGTTCCGTACGGGCGCAACCTCTTCTGCGCCGGCCAGATCCTGCTGCCCGATGGGAGGGTCCTCGTCGCGGGCGGGCACGTCGCGGCGTACGTCGGCCTCGCGGATACGACGCTCTTCAACCCCTCGACGAGCACCTGGTCGAGAGTCGCGGACATGAGCGTAGGACGGTGGTACCCGACCGTCGTCGAGCTCGGGGACGGCCGGGCGCTCGTCTTCTCCGGCGACAACATCACGCAGTCGATCCCGAACCAGACGCCGCCGATGACCGACCAATCCGTCAACTCGTTGCCGGAGATCTTCGACCCGAAAACCGCAACGTGGACGGATCTGACGTCGGCGCGCCTCTCGACCCCGCTCTATCCATTCCTGTTCACGCTCTCAAGCGGCCTGGTGCTCGATGCGGGGCCTGATCTGACGACGCGTGTCCTAAACACGAGCACGTCGACGTGGACGACAGTCGCCACCAGCGCAATCGACGGCATGAGCGCCGTCATGTACAGGCCCGACAAGATCCTCAAGGCGGGGAGCTGGGCAGAACCCGACTTCGCCGGCGCGTCGGCCTACGCGTCGACCAACCGCGCGCAAGTCCTCGACATGACGCTGGCCTCGCCGGCGTGGACCAACACCGGGTCGATGAGTTACGGCCGGTCGTACCAGGATCTCACGGTCCTCCCGGACGGAACGGTGCTCACGACGGGCGGCGAGAGCGGCTCGGACGGCGTCGACCTCACGAAGGCGGTGCTGGCAGCTGAGCTGTGGAACCCTGCGACCGGAACCTGGACGACCCTGGCGTCCGAGCAGATCGGGCGCGAATACCACTCGACGGCCCTCCTTCTGCCCGACGGTCGCGTGCTGGTCGCCGGTGGCGGCCAACTGCCCGGCTCGACCGCCGTGAACCAGACGAACGCCGAGGTCTACTCGCCGCCGTATCTCTTCAAGGGCGCGCGGCCGACGATCTCGAGCGCGCCCTCGCTCGTCCAGTACGGCTCGAGCTTCACCGTCTCGACGCCGGACGCGGCGAGCATCTCTTCGATGGCGCTCGTTCGAACCGGCGCGCCGACACACGCGCTGGACATGAACCAGCGCTACGTGCCGCTCAGCTTCACCACCGGAAGCGGCTCGCTCACAGCGCAGGCGCCGGCGAACGGAAGTGTCGCTCCACCGGGTTACTACATGCTGTTCATCGTCAACGGCAGCGGGGTGCCGTCAGTGGCGACGTTCGTCCGTCTGCCCGCACCATGGGAGGACACACAACCGCCGACGGCTCCGACCGGCCTGACGGCGACGCCCGGCACGGGTTCCGTCACCCTGTCGTGGTCGGCCGCCACCGACAACATCGGCGTCGCCGCCTACGACGTCTACCGGTCGACCACATCCGGCTTCACACCGTCGAGCGCCAACCAGGTCGGCCGTACGGCCAGCACCACGTACACCGACTCCGGCCTCGCAGCCGGGTCGTATTACTACGTCGTCCGTGCCGAAGACGCGGCCGGGAACCTGAGCCTCCCCTCGAACCAGGCGAGCGCAACCGTCGTCAGCGACATCACGCCGCCAACCGTCGGTATTACGGCGCCGACGGCCGGCGCGACCGTGGCGGGGGCGATCACGGTTTCCGCCGCTGCAGCAGACAACGTCGGTGTTGCCGGTGTGCAGTTCAAGCTCGACGGCTCGAACCTGGGGGCCGAGGTGACGGTGATGCCGTACCAGACGTCGTGGAACACCGCGACTGCGACGAACGGCGTCCATACGCTGACGGCCGTCGCACGTGACGCCGCCGGCAACACAACGACGTCGTCTCCTGTCGGCGTCACGGTTTCGAATTCCGTCATGACCGCGACCGCACTGCTCGGCGACATGGCCGTGGAGTCGAAGACGGACTCGAACATTGCGGGAGTCGCCGAGGCGTTCATGACCGCAGCCACGGCGACCGGGACGCTCACCGGCATCTCGGTCTACGTCGACCCGCTCTCGGCGGCTACGACGCTGGTCGCCGGGGTCTACACCGACTCCTCCGGTCACCCTGGCACGCTGGTCGCGCAAGGAACGATGGTCGCGCCGCTCGCCGGATGGATCACGGTCACCGTGCCCGCAGCCGGCGTCACGAGCGGAGCGACATACTGGGTCGCGCTGCTGGCGCCGACGGGCGCAGGGACGCTGAGGTTCCGGGACCGCTGCTGCGGCTCTGGCTCCGCGACCGAGGTCAGTGGGGCGAGCGGTCTCTCGGCGCTCCCAGCGACCTGGTCACGCGGGTCGGCCTACAAGGACGGCCCGATGTCGGCCGCCGGCGTCGGCACGATTCCCTAGCCGAGCAGCCTGCGCAGGTCGCGCACAAGCTGTCGTGAGGTCACATGGTCTGAGTACAGGAGAACCGGGCGGCCATGGGGGTCGACGACGAACACCGGCGCGTCGTGCGAGATCCGAATCTCGTTGCGGCTCTCCACCAGCACGTTGAACTCCTGCCAGACCGGCTGCAGCTCGGCCCGACTCCCGCTGAGAAACCGGAAGCTCCGCGGCGCGCGATGCTCGTGCAGGAATCTCGAGACGGCAACGGATGTGTCGCCGACAGGATCGACGCTGACGGCGAGCGCGGCGAGGCGACGTGCAGCGCCGAGCTGGCGTAGCGCCTCGCCGATGTTCGACGCTATCAAAGGGCACACGTCGGTGCAGCGCGTGTAGAGGAACGAGACGACGACGTAGCGGCCCCGGTACGACGAGAAGCTCACGACGCGTCCGTCTTGATCATGGAGCGCGAAGTCGACGAGTCGGGAGGAGCTCCCGAGCCGCTTTCCAGCGAAGCCCGGGGAACCGCCGCACCCTGCGCCGGCGAGAAAGAGCGCGACGACGGCACAGCCGAGGACGAGGCGCGTCACGGTGTCCCGGGTTCGACCTCGAGCGCGACTTGGAGCCGGCGGCTACGTGCGGCGCCGGCGAGGTGCCTCAGCTCTGCGACCCGCGCAAGCGCGACCGGCACGTAGATGACAAGGCCCAGGGCTATCTCTGAGCCCAGCCGCACGGCAGGCCCGACAGCGCCGAGCAGCAGGCGCGTCGCGAGCACGACGGCGGCCATCGCCAGCGTCGCCTCGCCGACGCCGCGCAGGGCGCCGAGGATCTCGAAGGACGAGATCTCCATCGCGCGGCTCGTGAGGACGCTGTAGTACGGCTCGAGCACCGTGCTCGAGATCGCGTAACCCACCGCCACGCCGACGATGCCCCAATGCAGCCCGCCGGCGAAGCCGATGAGGCTGCCGACGAGCACGACGATCGAGTAGCGGAGAAGTGTCTTGGTGTGATCGAGCGCCTGGAGGACGCTCGAGTTCATTCGCTGCAGGGACTGGAGCAGACCGACCCAGCTGAGGATCTGGATGACCGGCACCGCGGCCCGCCACTTCGGGCCGAGCACCACTGCGACGAAGTCCGGCGCGACGATCATCAGCCCCACGAGGGACGGCACGGAGATTGCACCGACGAACCGATTTGCGGCGAGCCAGACGTCGGCGATCCGGCGGCGATCGTCCTGCATCCGTGAGAAGGCCGGGAAGAGGACCTCCTGGATCGGGCTCGCGATCTGGCTGAACGGGTACAGCATCACGTTGTATGCGAGCGAGTACGTGCCGAGTGCAGCTGCCCCGATGAAACGCCCGACGAGGAGGTTGTCCGCGTTCCGGTTGAGATAGAAGAGCGTCCGCGTGCCGAACACCTTCGCGCCGTAGCCCCCGAGTTCACGGAGGCTGGCGATCGAGAACAGGAGGCGCGGACGCCAGCGCGAGAAGCGCCACAGCAGCACCGTCGACACACTCGCGATCGCAAGCTGCTGGAGGATGATTGCCCATGCGCCGCCGCCGAGCGCCGCAACCGTGATCCCAACGACCCCACCGACGACGATTCCTGCCATCTGACGTAGCTCGAGGCTGCGGAAGTCGAGTTCACGCGACAGCAACGTCGACTGAACCGTCGCCAGTGACGTTACGACGAATGTCACCGATAGCGCCGCAAAGAGAGGCTTGACAGCCGGCTGGTGGAAAAAGGCCGCCACCGGACCCGCGACTGCGATCCCGAGCACGGTGAAGACCAAGCCGCCGCAGACGCTCGTCCAGAAGACCGTAGACGTATCGGCATCCGTCAGCGTCTTGCGTTGGACGAGGGCTGAGCCGAGCGCCAGGTCGGCGAAGATCGCGACGAGGCCGGAGAGCACGAGCACCATCCCGGCAACGCCGTAGTCGTGCGGCGCCAGGAGCCGCGCGAGTGTGAGCGCGACCACGAGCCGGGTCACTTGCGAGACGACGGACGTCGCGACCTTCCAGCCGACGCCGCGAAGAACGCGACGTCGATACGAACCGAGACCGGCCTCGCTCATCGGGAGATGCCGTCGAGGATGAACTGCCGCAGCTCCCCGACGAGAGCCGGATCGGCGCGTACGGTTACGAGGCGCTGCTCGTGCATTGGGACCACCTGCGGCAAGGTGTCCGGGTCCTCGACGAGGCGGGCCAGCGCGACCTCGTCGAGACGCCTCGCCAATGCCACCTGGTGGTTGTCGGCAGCCTCGCCGAGCTCGGCACGCCGTGGGATGACGATCGGGTTGCGGCCGTTTCGAAGACACGTGAGCACCGATCCGACACCGGCGTGCGTGACGACCACGCGCGCGGCCCGCACGAGAGCCTCGAACTCTTCGAACGGCAGGAAGCCCACGCAGGTGGCCTCCGGCGGGACGAATTCTCCTGCGCCACGCTGTACGACCATCTCCTCGCGGTCTGCAAGGGGTGCGACGCCACGCAGTAGCCGATCGAACGGCAGGTGTGTCCCGACCGTGACGAGAATCATTGGACCGAGAGGATGGCGCCGACATGTCTCGCCCGCGGCATTGCACGTGCGAGCTCCGGCCACTGAACGTAGATGCGGTGCGCGAACGGCGCGATCAGGCGACAACTCAGCGACGGCTCGTCGATCCGGGTGATGCTCTCGACGTACACGACTCGCGCCCGCGCCACGCGACCGACCCACGCGTAGGGTACAGCCGGCGCTGCACCTGTCGTGACGATCACCGAGGGCTTCACACGCCGCAGCAACCGTACCGCGAGTGGCAGCCCGCGAAGCAGGCCAACGATGCTCCGCTCGGTGTCGAACGAGATGAAGAACGCGCTCTCCTCGTGGAGCAACGAGCGTGCGTCCGGTGTGTCCTCGACGACCCAGAACCGTGAGCACCCCTCCCATGCGTCGGCAAGCGCGAGCAACTGAAGGAGGTGGCCTCCGGACGAGGCAACCAGCAGAACGTCGGTCCGACGCTTCAAGACGACCTCCGATACACCGCGAGCGTCGTCTCGGCGACGCCGTGCCACGAAATGGACGCCGCACGGGCCCGTGCACCGATGGTGCGCCGCCGAACGTCGGCTGGATTCGCTGCCATCTGGTCGACGACAGCCGCCAACGCCGCCGCGTCGCCAGGCGGATAGAGCCAGCCTGCTTCCCCGACGAGCTCCACCGTCGAGCCCGTGTCCGCGGCGAGCACCGGCAAGCCCAATGAGAGCGCGAGCACGAGTGATCCCGAGGTCCCTCCGTCGGCTCTCGCGAAGACGGCGACATCGGCCGCTTCGAACAGCTCGCGGACGTCGGCGTCGGGCACGAAGCGCAGCAGCGGGACGATGCGAGAATCGGCGGCTGCCGCTTGCTCCACAGCTGCGGCGACTTCGCGCGAAATCGGCATTCCCGCCACGACGAGAGAGACGGTGCCGGCGCGAACGTGCGCGAACGCCTCGATAAGAACTGCAAGCGACTTGTATGCGCGAACGTGGCCGAACGCAAGCAGCACGACAGCGTCTTCGTCGAGCCCGAGCGCAGACCGCACCTGCGATCTCGTGCGGCCCGCCGGGTAGACACCGGTATACGGACCGTGGGGAATCACCGTCGTCTTCGCGAGCGCGCGCCGACCGAGCACCAGTCCTAGTTGCTCGGTCGTCGCTCGGTCGTGCGCGATCAACGCTGTCGCGAGCGAGGCCAGCAAGCGGGCCGCGACACGGTCGAGGCGCGGTGTCACCGGCTCGTGGGGAAGCACCTGGTGGACGGTCCACACCAGGCGGTAGCCCATGAGCCGGGCAAACGCCAATCGCATCATCAGTCGGGCGAGCAGGAGCGACGCGAGGAAAGGGCGCAACGGTCGCCAGGCGCCGGTCGGCCGGTAGTAGCCCTCGGGCCAGTGAAGGTGCAGGACATCGAGCCGGTCCCGGCTACGCACGGCCGATGCGATCGTCAGCGGCCATCCCTGGACCACCTCGGCGCCCGCACCCTCGAGCGCCGCGTACAGCAAGCGCTGGTACGGATTCGTGCCGAGCGGGGGCGGCAGGCACGCGACGCGTAGCCTGGGCCACGCCTCCACCCCGACCGACACGCGCGACGCCGTCGTTTCGAGAGCGACCACTGGTCTGACGGTATTCGGACGGCCACCGGCCTCCAACGGCCGTCGGAACAGGGCGGAACCTAACCGTCTGGCTAGATCCGCGACCCGAATGTCTACGCGCCCGTCGTGTAGGCACGAAGCCGACGGGTTCGTACGATCGCTCAGTGGCGATGGACGCCAGAGTCGCAAGGCCGCCGTTGACGCAGCGTGAGCAGCAGGTCCTGATGCTCACGGCCAACGGCCTGACGAACAGCGAGGTCGCGAGGTCGCTCGGCGTCAGCGTGCACGCCGTGAAGTTCCACCTTGCAAGCGTGTATCGGAAGCTGGGAGTCGCGAATCGAACGCAGGCTGCAGTCGCGTACTTCCGCACCAACGGCGGCGGAGCAGGCCCGGCTTCCTGATGGACCTTGGACTCTTTGCCCGCGTTCTCTGGCGGTTCCGGATCGTATCCGCCGTCGGCCTCGTGCTCGCAATCACATTAGCCGCACTCTCGTTCGTGCGCGTGGGCTCCGGAGGGATCGCCTATCGCAACAAAGAGCAGTGGGTCAGCTATCAGACGCTGCTCGTAACCCAACGCGGGTTCACCGAAGGACGCACGGACGCGGTGGGCGCTGACCCGAACAGGCTCGCGATGCTCGCCGTGCTCTACTCGCAGTTCACGACGGCAGACTCGGTCGTCCGCGCAGTGTGGCCTCACGGATTGCACGGCGAGCGGCTCGATGCGGCACCGGTGCTGACGCTCCGGGGGAGCTCGTCCGCGTCGGCCCTCCCGATCATCAGCATCGCAGGCTTCTCCGACACCCCGCGCCGAGCGCAGGCACTGACCGATCGCGCCGCCAGAGCGCTCGCGACATACGTCGAGCAGCGCCAGGCGGCGAACAAGATTCCGGATTCCAAACGCGTTCGCCTCAACACCGTCGCGACGGCCGCTAACAACGCCCCGAAGCTCTGGAAGGGCCGCTCGAAGGCGCTACCGCTGGTCATCTTCCTCACCGTCCTGATCGTCACTGCCGGGCTCGCGTTCGTGCTCGAGAACCTGAGGCCGATGATCCGCTCTGTCGGGGAGGAGGCGCCCCGTGCCGCCGACAGCGTTTCGGGCGCCTCGTGACCTACGTGTCCTGACCGGCCGCGGCGAGCGCGGACCGGTCGTGTCCGGCGCAGTCCTGGTCGGCTCGCTCTGCCTTCTCACGCTCGCGGTCCTCACCTCTGCACCGCTGAAGCTGGCCGTTCCGCTCGTCCTCGCCGTCGTGGTGACCGCTGCCGGCTATCGGTCGCTGCTCCGCTGGCCCACGCTCTTGACCGGGCTGCTGCTCGTCGTCCTCTTCATCCCGATTCGCCGCTACACACTGCCGGGCTCGCTGCCGTTTCAGGTCGAGCCGTACCGCCTGCTGACGGCCTTCGTCGCGGCGGGGTGGCTGGCGTCGCTGCTCGTCGACATGCGCGTTCGGCTTCGGCGCACCTTCTTCGACGCACCGCTCATGGCAATTGCGATGTCGATGCTCATCTCGGACGCCGTCAACAGCGGGCGGATTCACTCGCTGGACGTTCAGACTGAGGTCGTCAAGAAGCTGACGTTCTTCGCGAGCTTCTTCGCGATCGCGTACATCATCCCGAGCGTCATCCGGCGGCCGGCGCACGTCGACCTTGTCGTGAAGGCACTGGTCGGCGGAGGCACGGTCCTCGCCATCTGCGCGCTCTGGGAGGGGTGGACGCACTACAACGTCTTCAACCACCTCGGGCAGTTCATTCCCGTCCTGAAGCTGGACCAGCTGCCGTACTCGTTGATCAGCAACCAGAACAACCGCGGGGGGCGACTCCGCGTCTATGGTCCGGCGCAGAGTCCGATCGCTCTCGGTGCCCTGTTCGTGATCCTCCTTCCGCTAGGCATCTACCTGATCAAGCGAACGGCACAGCGACGATGGCTGGCGGCGACGCTGCTGATCGTCTTCGGAGCGATCGCGAGTGTCTCGCGAACCCCGATCGTGATGCTGATCGCGATGACGATCGTCTACTGGCGCTTCCGCCGCAACGACGTCCGGAGGCTCTGGCCGCTCGCGTTGCCGCTGCTGTTGGCGGTGCACATTGCGCTCCCGGGCACGATCGGCTCGATCAGCGGCTCGTTCTTCCCGAAGGGGGGGATCATCGCGGAGCAGCAGGCGCACCCAGGAGGATACGGCAGCGGCCGTCTCGCCGACCTCGTGCCCGGTTTGCACGAGGCCGAGACGCACCTGACCTTCGGACAGGGATTCGGCACGCGCCTGACGGACCGAAGCCAGGAGAAGGTGAATGCGCCGATCCTCGACGACCAGTGGCTCGGCTTGTTGCTCGAAACAGGGATCGTCGGTGTCGTGGCGCTGCTATGGCTCTTCGTAGCGCTCTACCGGCGCTTGATGCGCGCGGCTCGCAGCGACGACACAGCCCGAGCCTGGCTGTTCGCCGGAATTGCTGCAGCGATGGTCGCGTTCGCCGTCTCCATGGCGACGTACGACACGTTCTCCTTCATCCAGCAGACGATCGTCGCGTTCGTCTACGTCGGCATCGCTGGGTCTGCACTCGCCTTGCGCGAGTAACTGCGCCCAAATGCCTCTGCTGCACGGCGCGGCAGCTCCCGCCACCGTTGCCGGTCGCGGACATAGCGACGCACTTCGAGATCATCAAGGCGAGCCTCGCACCGGAGCGCGGCTCGAACGTATCCGCCGATCATCGCCAGCGCAGCAGGAGACGTGCGCGCGCGGAAAAGCGCTCGTGCTGTGACGTAGGACGGCCGGTACCCCATGAAGTACGCGGTGGCGCCCTGGTCACGAAAGGCGCGGCGCATACCGTCGCGCTCGCCCATCCGCCGGTAATGGAAGAAGGGCAAGGTCTCAATGGTGCGAACACTCCAGCCCTGGAGGCGGGCCTTCACTTC
>JANMWV010000474.1:0-4122 GCA_031394165.1 Actinomycetes bacterium | reverse complement strand
GGGCGTGCGCCCCTCGAACGCCTCCCGCCGGTACAGCACAGCCGCAGTCTGCCGTCTCCTCGTCGCGGAGCGGAGCTTGCTCCGCGCAGCAGTGATACGCCCACCGACAGCAGAGCAAGAAGGGGGCCCACGGGGGAAACTGGTTTCCCCCGTGAAGCGAGCGAAGCGAAGCGTCAGCGAGCGAAGCGAAGCGTCAGACGGTGACGCGCGCGAGCTCTTCGATCGAGGTGAGCCCGGCGGCGACTTTCGCGATGCCGTCGTCCCACAGCGTGCGCGTTCCGCCGGCGAGAGCGGCGCGCTCGATCTCCTCGCGCGAGGCGTGCTTGGCGGCGAGAGCGGCAAGGTCCTCGCTCATCTCGAGGAGCTGGAAGATGCCGACGCGGCCCTTGTAGCCCGTCTGGTTGCACCGCGGACAGCCGCGCTTGCGATAGAACGACATCCCGTCGCTCGCCGCGGCGATGTCGGGCGATACGCGCGCCGCGATCATCTCGTCG
This sequence comes from Actinomycetes bacterium, assembly GCA_031394165.1. Classification (GTDB taxonomy): domain Bacteria; phylum Actinomycetota; class Thermoleophilia; order Gaiellales; family Gaiellaceae; genus Palsa-739. Next base: position 3,628 of record JANMWV010000474.1, on the reverse strand, counting down.
ACGGACGGCTGGTACATCTCGCAGCAGCTCGAGCAGAGCTTGCGCGCGAGCCGCTGCGCAAGCACGCCGCTGATCGCTGCGCCGGTGAGGAACGGCTCGACGCCCATCTCGTTCAGGCGCGTGAGCGCGCTCGGAGCGTCGTTCGTGTGCAGCGTCGAGAGCACCAGGTGACCGGTGAGGGCGGCCTCGATCGAGATCTTCGCCGTCTCGCCGTCGCGAATCTCGCCGACCATCACCACGTCCGGGTCGGAACGGAGGATCGAGCGCAGCGCCGCCGCGAACGTGAGGCCCGCGCGCTGGTTGATCTGCACCTGGTTGATGCCTCCCAGGCGGTACTCGACCGGGTCCTCGACGGTGATGATGTTGATCTCGGGCCGGTTGATCTGCGCCAGGCACGCGAAGAGCGTCGTCGACTTACCGGAACCGGTCGGGCCGGTGACGAGCAGCGCGCCCGTCGGCCGGCTGACGATGTCGGCGATGCGCTCGCGCATCGCTTCGGACAGCCCCAGCTCCTGCAGCGTCGGCGGCTTGCGCGACTTGTCGAGGAGGCGCATGACGATCGACTCGCCCTCGACCGTCGGCAGCGTTGCAACACGGACATCGAGCATGCGGCCCGCGGCTGCGGCATTCAGCGACATCCGGCCGTCCTGAGGCTTACGTCGCTCTGCGATGTCGAGCTTCGCGAGCACCTTCAGACGCGTCGTGACGCCGGGCATCATCCGTTTCGGGATGCGCTGCATCTCCTGCAGCACACCGTCGATGCGGAACCGCACGACGAGCGCATCCTCCTGGGGCACGAAGTGGATGTCGGAGGCGCCGTCCTCGGCCGCCTGGAACAGCACAGAGTTGACGAGGCGGACGAGCGGAACGTCGGAGACGCCGTCGTCGAGCTCGAGGTCGGTCTCTTCCTCCTCGGGCTCGGACTCCATCTCCTCCGCGACGGCGGCGCGGGCGCCGTACGCCTCGGCGGAACGAGCAAGCTTGCGAATCTCGGCCAGGATCTCCTCACGCGAGGCAACCCCGAGCTCGAGCGGGTAGCGCGTGGCGAGCCTGAGCTCGTCGATGCCGTGCAGGTTGGAAGGGTCGGCGACGGCGATGCGCAGGACCTCGTTCTCGAACGAATACGGAATCGCGACGACACGCTCAAGCACGTGCATCTGGATCTGCTTGACGGCCGCCTCGTCGACGCCGGTGAATGCGAGGTCGATGAGCGGCAGGCGATGCCGCGTCGCCAGGATGCGCGCAATGCCGTCGCTGGAGGCGACGCCCTCCTCGACGAGCGCAGCGGAGAACGAGCCCGCCTGCTGCGCGCGGCCACGTGCGAGCGCGAGCTTGTCCGCCGGAACGAGCCTCGTGGCCGCGAGCAGGTCGAAGACGAGCTCGACCGCGGCGTCGACGTTCGAGCCCGTGGAGAGCGGCACGCCGGGGCGCACGGGCTGCGAGCCCGCGGTACGGAGCGACGGGGTGTCGTTTTCCCTGTCGCTCACCGGCCCACCAACGGATATGGGGAGGTAGCTGACGTCACGATCTATCCCTCGAACGAGTTATCGGCATCCACAGCCGAAAGCCTTAGAAGCTCTAACTGGATGATCCACGCGCTGACGGGGCGCGCTGGGTGCGTGCGATGCAAGGACGCAGGGAGCGAGCGATAGCGGAGCTATCGACGCGACCGAGGACGCCGCAGCGCGCGTGCACAGCGCGTTCCGGCGGCCCGTGCTCGTTCAGTTAGAGGTTCCTGGGACAGTGACCATTCGTCGGCACCCCATTCGAGCCTCCGCGAATCCCTCGATCGAGGCCGGATTCGGCTCCAGAGCGCGCCGCGAGGGATCAAGGAGTTGCCGCCTGCGGCCGATGGACGTTGCATGGCGTGGATGCGGCGGCTGCGTGCCGACGAAAGCGGTATCGCACTGATCATGGCGCTCGGCATCGTGATCGTTCTCGGGATCAGCGTCACGACGATGGTCTCGTACACGACCTCGAACACGCGCAACGTGGCCATGACCGCGGGCCGATTGGCGGCCGTGTCCAACGCGGAGTCGGCCGCGAACGGCGCGGTCTCGCTTCTCATCCAGACGATCTCGACCGGCGGCGACCCCGCAGCGGCGAACCTCCTCGGCTGCGCCGGCGCGACAGGCCCGAGCGACACCAACGGGCCATCGAACTGCGCAACCCCGACGCCGAAGCTGATCTGCCTCAGAGCAACCACGTGCACGGCGGGGACGGCCGACACCGCCACCCTGTACGGCTACTACAGCGGCCTGAACGGCGGCACGTTCATGAGCCAGACGGTGCCGTCTGCGACCTGGCTGCTCGTCTCGACGGGATACGCGAGCGACCCAACCGTCGGCGGGGTCACGTCCAAGACCTCGCTCGCGGAGATCAAGGTGAACCCCCTCAACTCCGGCGCCGTCGCTTCCGTCTGGAATCACGTCTTCGTCACCTCGCCGCTCGTCGCCGGCCAGTGCTCGCTCGACTTCTCGGGCAACAACATCGCCGCCAACGTCCCCATCTACGTGATCGGGAACTTCTGCCTCGGCGGCAGCTCGATGAACCAGACCGGGCAGGCGCTCGACCTGATGGTCGGCGGCTACCTCTACTTCGCCGGCGGCAACGTCGGCAGCACGACGACCCCGATCACGAGCGGCGTCGTCGTCGGCGGCTGCTCGGCCTCCAAGACCGGCACCGGCGCATCGGCGTGTGCAGGCGGCGCCTGGAACTACCACGTCGGCATCACCGACACGTTCATCGCGCGCGATGCGCCCGAGGAGACGACGAGCGACATCCAGAAGGACTACGCCGCGTTCGATCCCGGCCCGTCCCACCACTGCGCGACGGGCAACAACCCGTATGCGCCGCTTGCAAACTCCGTGTTCGACAACAACACGAGCTACGACAACAGCGCCGGAACCTGGAGCCTGACGCCCGCCTCGAGCTACACGTGCAACTCGACGAGCGGCTCGGGTGTGGGCCAGCTGCAGTGGAACAACACGACGAAGGTGCTGACGATCAACGGCGCCGTCTTCATCGACGGCAACCTGACGATCAACCAGTCGCTCACCTACACCGGTACCGGGATCATCGAGGTCTCCGGCACGATCCTCTTCAGCGGAAACAGCCTCACTGTCTGCGCCATCTCCGGCTGCAGCTTCACCAACTGGCAGGGCACGAGCGGGAACAACCAGATGCTCACGCTCGCCTCGCTCGCCTCGAACACGACCGCGGTCACGTTCGCCGACAACAGCCAGATCTTCCAGGGCTCGCTCTGGACGCAGCCCTCCTCCTCGCTCACCTTCATCAAGAACGGTGTCAGCCTCCAGGGGCCGATCAGCATCGGCAAGTTCGACGCCACCTTCAACAATGCGGTGCTCCAGCCGCTCCCCGTGATCAAGAACATGCCGGTCGGCGCTCCTGTTCCGCCCAACACCGGCGCCTCGCTCGGCGCGATCTCGTTCATCCGGGGTTGAGCCGCTGCGGCTCGAGCCGCTGCTAGTAGGACTTTGTTACTCACGGCGCGGGATGAGGATGAGTTGGTCGAGATCGACGGATTGATCGCAGGTGCGGCAGCGGCCGGCCCAGCAGCGCAGGAGGGGCTGTAGGAGCAGCACCGCCTGCGGCAGCGTCAGACCGG
>JANMWV010000371.1:0-8530 GCA_031394165.1 Actinomycetes bacterium | reverse complement strand
CCCCTGGCCGCCGCTCCGCCCGCGCCCGGCGAGGAAGAGCGGGCCGCGGAGCTGCGTTCTCTTCACGGCCCGCCCGAGTCCGACGGCTGAGGGTTACTTCTTTTTCTTCGGGCTCAACAGCGCCTGCCCGGGAACGGGCGCGTACGCGCAGTTGACGATCTTCGAGATCACCAGGTCATTGACCCCGAGGCCGGCGTGCTTCGAGCCCTTGAAGATCCAGGTGCCCTCGGCACCGACGTACTTCACGAGGCCCTCGAAGCCCGAGATCAGCTTCTGGCGGTCGGTCGTCAGGTTCGTCTTCAGGAGGCCCGCCTTGATGATGTTCACGGCGGAATAGCCGTCGTAGTAGAACTGGTTCCCCTGCTGCCCCATCAGCGCGTCGACGTGCAGCGCGATCGCCCGCGACGGGTTCGACTTCGGCACGAACTTCGCCACCTGCGAGAGGGGTGAGTTGATCAGCGCGCCGTTCGCATCCGGGCACGCCGCGGTGGGCGACAGGTACTGCGGCGTTGCATTGCCGCCCGTCAGGACGAGCTGCTTGTTGATGCCGAGCTGGCGGTACTGCTTCGTGACGGCGGCGGCCTGCGGCAGGTTCCAGAGCCAGATCGCCTGGGCGTCGGTCGACTGGAGCTTCGTCAGGATCGCCGTGAAGTCCGTCGTGGAGAGCGAGAACGTCTCGTCGGCGACGATGTCGAGGCGCCCGTTGGCGGCATACTCCTTCACGTTCTTCGTTCCCTCCGAGGGATACGCGCCGTTGTCGTGCAGCAACGCGATCTTCGTGAGGCTGTGCTTCCGCAGGTAGGCCGCCAGGTTGTACGCGAAGAGGCGGCTGTTCGGCGGAACCATGTAGATCGACGGCTTCGCCGGCTGCACCTGCGCGACCGGCGCGGCCTCGCTGATGTAGAGGATCTGCCCCGACGCCACCTGCTCGTCTGCCAAGGCCGCCGAGCCGAAGCCCGTGCCGATCATCGCGATGTACTTCGAGTCGGAGATCACCTGCTGCGTGAGCTGGACCGACTGCGAGGGCGAGCTCCCGTCGTCGAAGATGTCCATCACGAGCTTGTGTCCCTTGATCCCGCCGGAGGCGTTGATCTCCTCGACGGCCTTCACGGCGGCGTCGCGCTCCGGGCCGCCGACGAACACGTACGGCCCCGTGAGCGGCGCGATCATCGCGATGCGGATGTCGGCAGCGCTCTTGTGGACCGTGAAGCCCGCCGCGACCGCGACCACCATGGCCGCGGCCGTGAGCGCAACGAGCGCTCCGTGCCATCTGAACCTACGCATGCGTCCCTCCCGTTCGGTTTACAGCACCGCCGGGAGCACGTCCCGGCCCAAAAGCTCGAGCGCCCGCTCCGGATCCGGGCCGAGACGGCCGGAGAACGTCACGGTGGACGGCCCGGCTTGGAGCAATCTCTCCAACCCTGAGACGACATCCGAGGCGTTTCCGTTAGCGACAAATGTGTCAAGCGTCCGGTCCGAGATCTGTCTCGCGGCAGCGGCGACGTCGCCGGCGGCCATGCGGTCACCCACGGCGGCGACCTCCGCCCGGTCGATCTCGAAGAACGCGACGTGTGGCTCGAAGACCCGCAGCGACACGAACTGGGCGAGGATTCTCCGCCCGAGCGCCCGCGCCTCGTCCCGATCGTCGCCGATCGAGATCCAGACGTCGCAGCCCACGCGGAAGTCGTCCCGCGCCGCCGCCGCCAGCGCGCGGCGCTGCACGTCGAGGAAGAACTCCGGCGCCCAGATCCCCGGCGGACGCAGCTCGTCGGCCCACTGCGGCGCCTCCGCCACCATCCGCGGCGCGAACGCGCCGACGAACGTCGGGATGTGCGCGCGCGGCGGCTCCCAGAAGAACTGCGCCTGCGGCTCCGCAGAGAAGAGCGCGCCGACGTACGGCTCGCGGCTCCGCGCGAGTAGCCGTTGCGTCAGCTCGACCAGCTCGCGCACGGCGACGAGCGGCTGCGAGGCCTTCACGCCGAGGGGCTCCAGCATCGAGCCGGCGCCGACGCCGAGGATCGCACGCCCGTTCGAGAGCTCGTCGAGCGCGGCGACGCACGCCGCGGTCTCCGCCGGGTGGCGCAGGTACGGATGCGTGACGTCCGGTCCGACGAGCACCCGCTCGGTGTGCTCGGCGAGCAGCGTGAGGATCGGCCATACCGGACGCCACCAAACGATGTCGTGCACGGTCAACTCGTCGAAGGGGTATGACTCGACGGCCCGCGCGAGCTCCGGGTAACGGTGCATCGGGAACGTCCCGTGAAGCTGGATGCCGAAGTGCGTCATCCGTGGCGTAGCCGCTCCTTCAGCTCGTCCACCGACAGCTCAGCAAGGCGCAGGTTCTCGAGCGTGCGACCGGTGGTGCGGTAGTCCTCGTCGTTCACCGTCGACGCGAGCGTGAGGAACACGTCGGAGAGCGGCGTCGATACTCCGAGCATCCGTCCGAGCGACGACCAGAGTGCGAGCCCGCACGCGACGTCCTCGATCACATACCGGTGGTGGAAGTCGATCTTCTCGCGCCAGACCGACTGCCGCTCCATCCGCTCGCGTGTGATGACGCCGTAGAACGTTTCGCCGACGCGCGAGTAGAGATCCTCGAGCGGCCAGTGGTGCGAGGTGTACCCGAGCGCCTCGCGCAGCGCGATCCGCTCGCGGTCGAGGGCAACGCTGACCTTCACCACCGAGGGCGGGTTGCCGTCGACGTGGATGTCGAACTCGTCGAAACGCTCGATCGGCCCCGCGTTCATGAACACGAGCGGCGCGTGCAGCGCCCCGTCGAAGTTGAGCAGCCCCGCCGAGAGCGCGTCCTCGACCGGCTCGGTGGCCGGGTACAACTCGCTGACCGGCTCCAGCGCGACGTCGCTGCGGTCGGCGGGATAGACGCCCGTCGGCAGATGCGACGCGACCATGCCGACGCGCACCGACGCATCACCGGACATGCGCGCGCCGTATGGGAGCGTCGCATTCTCCGCGACCGCGACGTCGGCGGCGCCCGCCCGCTTCAGCGACTCGCGGAACACGTACGAGCCGAACGTCCCTGCTGTCAGGTAGACGACCTGTCCTGCACGGAGGGCCGGCGCGATCTGCACCGCGACGGCCTCCTGCGCGTATGCGGGAAGCGGTACGAGCACCACATCTGCCCCGTTGACCGCATGCGCGTGGTCGTCCGTGACCTCTGCCACCTCGGCCTCGCCTTCGAGTTGTCCCTCGAGCCGAATCCGGCGGTCCGCGAAGATCGGCGCGAAGCGCTCGCGGTTGCGCAACGCGAGGTGCACCTCGTGGCCGCGCAGCGCGAGGTCGCCGGCGGTCGCTACGGCTCCGTGCCCTCCGCCGAGGACAGCGACCTTCACAAGGCCGTCGGCGCCTGAGCGGCCTCGAGCACGGCGTCGACGATCTTGTTGTAGCCGGTGCAGCGGCACAGGTTGCCCGCCAGCGCTTCCCTGATCTCCGCCTCGGTGGGCGACGGGTTGCGCTGGAGTAGCGCCTCGGCGGCGACGATCATCCCGGGCGTGCAGAAGCCGCATTGCGCGGCGCCGTTCGAGATGAACGCCGCCTGCACGTCGCCGAGCTCGCCGCTGCGCTCGAGGCCCTCGACCGTGGTCACCGCGCGGCCCCGCACCTGCTGTGCCAGCTGGAGGCAGGAGACGATCGGCTCGCCGTCCACGAGCACGGTGCAGGCGCCGCAGTCGCCCGTCATGCAGCCCCACTTCGTCCCGGTCAACCCGAGGACGTCCCGGAGGAAGGAGAGGAGCGTCACGTCGGGCGCCGCCTCGCGGCGGTACGGATCGCCGTTGACGGTGAGGTCGAGCCTCATGCCGTATCCCGCGAGAGGACGCCGTTGATCGGCGCCGTCACGCCGGCGGGCCAGCGCCCCGTCGCCCGCAGCCAGCTGATGTGCAGCGCGCGGGGCACGAGCACGGCCACCACTTGACGGCGGTACTCGGCCGTGCCGCGCGCGTCGGTGATCGGGGAGCAGGCCGCCGCCGCGCGGGCGCCCGCTTCCTCGGCGGCCTCGGCGGACAGCTCCGTGCCGACGACCGCCTCGGCGGCGTCGCCGACGAGCAGGGGCACGGGCGCAACGGCGCCGAGCGCGATCCGCGCCTGCGTCACCGTCGTCCCCTCGACCTCGACCGCGGCGGCGACACCGACTCCGGCGAGGTCCATCGACCAGCGGACGGTCTGGCGGAGATAGCAGGAGCCGGCGGCCGCGGCCGGGACGCGGAGGCTCACGGCCGTGAGCAGCTCGCCCGGCTCGAGCGTCGTCTCACCGGGACCGGCGAACAGCTTGCCGAGCGGCAGCGAGCGCGCGCCGGCGGGACCCGCGAGCTCCGCCACGGCGTCGTGCACGAGCAGCGCCGGAGGCATCTCCGCGGACGGCGTGGCGTGGCAGAGGTTGCCGCCGACGGTCGCCATCGTGCGGATCTGCACCGAGCCCAGCACCCGCGCCGCCTCGACGAGCGCGCTCGCCCGCCGGGCGAGCTCCGGGTCGAGCTCGATGCTGCGGATCGTGGCGAGCGCTCCGAGCCGGAGCAGCTCGCCGTCGAGCGTCGTGGCGGCGAGTGAGCGGAGCGGGCTGAGGTCGACCAGCCACTCCGGCCTGCTGCGGCCGACGCGTGTGTCGATCAGCACGTCGGTCCCGCCGGCGATCGGCAGCGCAGAGCCGGCGTGCTCGGCCATGAAGCCGATCGCGTCGTCGAGGCTCTCGGGCACGAAGAGCTCAGCCACCGTCGGACCCGCCGTTGCGGACGACGACCGACTGCTCGTTCGTGTCGATCCATTCCTTCACCTTCCAGGGCCGCATCGGATACGCGCGTGGGCGGATGCCGGTGGCGTCGGCGATCGCGTTGGCGATCGCGGCCGCCGGCGGAATGATCCCGGCCTCGCCGACACCCTTCGCGCCGAACGGTCCGAGCGGGTCGATCGTCTCGACGAGGTTGACGACGATCCGCGGGACGTCCATCGCCGTGGGCAGCCCGTAGTCGTGGAGGTTCGGGGCGGCGATCCGGCCGTCGAAGATGACGAGCTCCTCGGAGAGCGCGAGTCCGATGCCCATCGCCGCTCCGCCCTCGATCTGGCCCTCGCACGACATCGGATTGATCGCCCGACCGACGTCGTGGGCCGTCCACAGGTTGAGCAGCCGGACCATGCCCGTGCCGGGGTCGACCTCCACCTCGGCGACGTGTGCGCCGAAGCCGTAGGCGGCGGAGATGTTGCCGCGATGGTCCTTCTGCATCTGCGTCGGCGGGTCGTAGAACGCCGTGGCCATGACGACGCTGCCCTTCTCCCGCAGGAGCCCGCGCCGCAGGAGGCGCGCGTAGTCCATGCGCCGCTCCGGCTCGCCTTCGACCTCCACCGACCCGTCCCGGATGGAAAGCTGATCGACCGGCGCCCCGAGCACCTCGGAGGCCGTGTCGAGCAGCTCGTCGCGGACCTTGGCGGCCGCCATGCGTGCCGCGTTGCCTGCGACGAACGTCGTTCGGCTCGCGTGCACGCCGACGTCCCACGGCTTGACGTCGGTGTTGGAGTTCACCACGTGCACCGCGTCGAGCGGGACGCCGATCTCCTCGGCCACGATCATCGCCAGGACCGTCTCGGAGCCCTGGCCGAGCTCGGACGCCCCGGTGATCAGCGTCACCTGACCGGAGTCGTCGACCTTGACCATCGCACCGCACCCGTCGGAGCCGTAGATACGGGCGCCGCCGCCGACGTGGATGAACGCCGCGCCGCCGAGGCCGCGGTGCTGGTCGCGCATCCGGCCGCGACGCTCGTCCCAGCCCGACTGCTCGCGCACGATCTCCAGGCATTCGCTCAACCCGCACGAGGTGATCTCCATGCCCTGCGGCGTCACGTCGCCCGACTGGTTCGCGTTGCGCAGCCGCAGGTCCATCGGGTCGAGCCCGAGCGCGTCGGCGAGCTCCTCCATCTGCTGCTCGACGGCGAACGTCGCCTGCGGATTGCCGAAGCCTCGCACCGATCCGCCGTAGTTCTTGTTCGTGTAGACGACGGCGCAGCGCACGCGGCTCGCCGGCACGCGGTACATCGAGGTGATGGTGTTCATCGCGACGAGCATCGCGTGCGAGCCCCAGCCGTTGTAGGCGCCGTTGTCGGAGACGATCTCGGCGTCGCGGAACAGCAGGTTCCCGTCGGCGTCGGCCCCGGTTCGCAGCTTGAAGTGGATCGGCTGCCGCGTCCTCGTGCCGATGAACTCCTCCTCGCGGCTCATCACGAGCCGGACCGGGCGGCGGGCCTGCCGCGCGAGCAGGACGGTGATGAAGTCGTGCGGATCGATGTCGATCTTGCCGCCGAAGCTGCCGCCGACCGGGGGCTGGATGACGGTGATGCGCTGCCAGTCCAGCCCGAGGCAGTCGGCCAGCCCCTTCCGGTACATGAAGACCATGTGCACCGGGCTCCAGACGGTCAGGTGCCCGTCGGGGTCGAACGAGGCCACGATGACGTGCGTCTCGATCGGCGCCGGCGCAGCCTGCGGCGAGGAGTAGTGCCCCTCGACGATCACCGCGGCCCTGGCTGCTGCGGCGTCGACGTCGCCGTCGTCGAAGTCCCACCGCATCGCCACGTTCCCGGTGACGCCGGGGAGCTCGTCGTGGATCCGCGCCGAGCCTTCCTCGAGCGCCTCGAAGGGATCGAAGACCGCCGGCAGCACCTCGTACTCCACCCGGATCAGCTCGAGTGCGCGCTGCGCCGTCTCCTCGTCGATTGCTGCGACCGCGGCCACCTCGTCGCCGATGAACCGGACCTTGTCCGGCTTGAGCGGAATGTTGTCGTGGTTGTAGTCGAAGGGGCGCTGCTCGACGTTCCCCGCGTGGATCACCGCATGGACGCCGGGCAGCTGCTCGGCGGCGGACACGTCGATCGAGACGATGCGCGCATGGGCATGCGGGCTGCGCAGGATCGCGCCGACGAGCATCCCCGACATCCGCAGGTCGTCGGCGTACACCGTCTTCCCCGCCACCTTCTGCGGCGCGTCGAGCTTGGGCAGGCGCCGTCCGACAACGCGCAGGGCTTCCGCCGGCTCGACGAGCGTTCCCTTTCTCGCGCTGATGGCGGAACCTCCCCTCCGGTCTCTTCTGCGCACCGCGTCGTGATCTGTATAACCGATCCGGCTCGGGCGCGAACCTTCCTAGTCGACGAGCCCGTCGGCGACAAGCTCGACGAAGTCGCGTGCTTGCAGCGGCCGCTCCTCGGTCGCGACCGTTCGCGCGCCGCTCGCGAGCATCGTCAGGCAGAAGGGGCAGCCCGTCACCACGGTGGTCGCGCCCGTCGCCGCAGCCTCGCGCGCCCGCATCGCGTTGATCTTCTCGCCGTCGTCGGCGTCCTCGAAGAAGGCGTGACCGCCGCCGGCGCCGCAACAGAAGCTCTCGCTGCGCGAGCGGGGCATCTCCACGCGCTCGACGCGAAGCGCGTCGAGGATGCGTCGAGGGGCGTCGAACTCGCCGTTGTAGCGGCCGAGGTAGCACGGGTCGTGGAAGGTGATCCGCTCGCGCGCGCCGGGCGTGAGGCGCACGCGACCCTCATCGATCAGCGCACTGACGAGCTCGCTGTGGTGCACGACCTCGTAGCGCCCGCCGAACGCGCGGTACTCGTGCCTGAGCTGCTGGAGGCAGTGCGGACAGTGCGTGAGGATGCGCGTCACTCCGGCGCCGTTCAGCATCTCGACGTTCGCGGTCGCCAGCATGTCGTAGTGGAACTCGTTGCCGGTGCGCCGCGCGACGTCTCCGTTGCAGCGCTCCTTCGAGGCGAGCACGGCGAAGCGGACGCCCGCGTGCAGCAGCACGCGCACGAGCGCGCGCGCGATCTGCTGCGCACGCTCGTCGAACGCGGCCGCGCAGCCGATCCAGTAGACGACGTCGAGGCCGGCGGCGTCCTCGATCGAGTCGAGCTCCGGCACGTCGAGCCCCGCCAGCCAGTCCGTTCGGCCCGACGAGGCGCCGCGGAAGGGATGCTCGCGCGCCTCGAGGCTCGTCACCAGGTCGGCGACACCGGCCGGCATCGACACCTGCTCCATCGCGAGGTTCTGCCGCAGGCCGACGATCGTCGAGACGTGCTCGATCCCGACCGGGCACGCCTCCTCGCAGGCGCGGCAGGTGGTGCAGGCCCACAGCGCTTCGGACGCCACCACGCCGCCGGCGAGCGGTCCGGCGTTCGCGCCGGCGGCACGGATCGCGTCGCGCAGGTCGAGGACGACACGCTTCGGGGAGAGCGGCTTCCCGGCCGCCGTGGCCGGGCACGCCGCCTCGCAGCGGCCGCATTCGGTGCACGCGTCGAGGTCGAAGAGCTGCTTCCACGTCATGTCGGACGGCCTGTTGATCCCGAGCCGAACCGGCTCGGCGCCGAAATCCGTCGGCGCGACGACGCCGCGGGCGGGGCCGGGGTCCGAGAAGAAGACGTTGAGCGGGCCCGTGAACACGTGGATCGCCTTCGTGTACGGCACGCACGCGAGCAGCGTGTGCCACATCAGCACGTGGGCGCCCCAGAGCCAGGGGTACGCGTCCTTCAGCGCGGCGCCGCTGCC
>JANMWV010000370.1:0-2008 GCA_031394165.1 Actinomycetes bacterium | reverse complement strand
CGCAGCGGCGCGCGCTCGCGCCCGACTTCGGCGCGGTACCGGGCGACGGCAACGGCGCCGACGTCGCGATCGAGGCGACGGGCACGGCGAAGGGCTGGCGCGACGCGGTGGCGCTCGTGCGCCGCGGCGGCACGGCGGTCGCCTTCAGCGGACTTCCCGCGCGCACGGAGGTTCCGCTCGACGCGCGACGCATCCACTACGAGGAGCTGACACTGCGTGGCGCGTTCCACCACACGCCGCGCACCGTGCGCGCGGCGCTCGCGTTCCTCTCGAGCGGCGCGCGACCGTGGGAGAAGCTGCTGACGCACGAGATCTCGCTCGACGAGCTGCCGGCGCTGTTCGCGGAGCCGCCCGACGGCTACCTCAAGGCGGTCGTCAGGCCGTGACGAAGCTGAAACTCGCGCTACCGGTGCGCCGATGCGGCCCGGATACGCTGGCACCGTGACGGACCAGCTACTGACCCTCGGGCGGACGACCGCTCCGCCGGCCGAGGAGCGAGAGCGTCTCCAACGTCGCGCGCGGCTGCTCGCATGGGGCGGGAACGCATGGCATGTAGTCGAGTTCGGAATCGCAATCGGTGCAGGGCTCGCGGCCGGCTCGATCGCGCTCATCGGCTTCGGAGCGGACTCGCTGATCGAGGGTCTGGCCGGGTTCGTGATCGTCTGGCTGTTCACCGGCTCGCGCCTGCGCTCACCGACGGCGGAACGGCGCGCGCAGCAATTGGTCGCCGCGAGCTACTTCGTCCTCGTCGCCTACGTCACCGTCGAGTCGGCCCGAACGCTGCTCGGCGGGCACCACCCGCAGACGTCCTGGCTCGGGATCGGACTTGCGGCGTTCACCGCGCCGACGATGCCGCTGTTCGCACGCGCGAAGCGCAACGTCGGTCGAAAGCTCAACTCGTCGGCGACGGTCAGCGAAGCGGGCCAGAACATGATCTGTGCCTACCTCTCGGTCGCGCTCCTCGTCGGCTTGCTCCTGAACGCTCTCGTCGGCTGGTGGTGGGCCGATCCGGCCGCGGCGCTCGTGATCGCCGCGGTGGCGGCGAAGGAAGGGCGCCAGAGCTGGCAGGGCGAAAGCTGCGAGTGCTGTTGAGCGGCGCGCGACAGCGACGGCCGGCGAGCGTCAGGCCGTGAAGAGCGTCAGGTCGGGCTCCCGCTCGCCGCGGAGCAGCGCGAGGTCGACCTCGGCGCAGCGGATGCCACGCGACTCCGCGAGCGTGACTGCCTGCGGCTTGAACTTCTGCGCGGCGAGGATGCCGCGGCATGACGCCTTCGCCGGGTCCTCACGGATGAAGCCGAGGTAGCGCGTCAGCTGCTCGACCGCCTCGATCGTGCCGATGCGCTTGATCTCGACGGCCACCCACTCGCCGTCCTCGTCGCGACACATCAGGTCGACCGGCCCCACCTCGGGCGGCCACTCGCGCTTCACGAGCGTCAGCTCCTCGCCGAGCGACGACGGCGCCGCCGCGAGCTCCTCCTGCAGATGCCGCTCGACGCCGTCCTTCTGGAGCGCCGCCGACTCGCCCATGTCGTGGACGACGTCGCTCAGTACTTCGGCGAGCCTGATCTCGAGCACGTCCTCGGTCTTCAGCTTGCGCACGACGAGCCGGTCGCCCTCGTCCTCGACGAAGGTCGGCGCCGTCATCCAGTTCAACGGCTTGAAGCCGCCGGCGTCGTCGTGCACGAGCACGGAGCCGTCGTCCTTGAGGATCAGCAGCCGGACGGCCTCCGGCAGCACGGCGTTCAGGCGGCCGGAGTAGCGAACCTCACAGCGGGCGACGAGCAGGCGCATCGCGTCACCGTACTGTCGCTTTCGGACATGTCGGCGGGTTGCCTCAGCCGCGCCGGCCTCCTGGTCGGTCGTCGTGCGCGGCCGGCACGGCCGCCTCGAACGGCTCGAGCTCGAACGGAACGACCTCGCGGACACGCTCGTCCCGAACGACCGTCGCGTTGCGAAGCCCTTCGATGAGCGGGCGGGCCACGGCAGCTCCGACCGGCGTGACGAGGTG
>JANMWV010000367.1:0-10274 GCA_031394165.1 Actinomycetes bacterium | reverse complement strand
TCCCGGCCGACGCCTGGCCGCGGATTACGTTCCCTGCTTGCCTCCTTTGACCATTGTGAACGGCTGCTCCCTTCGTGAGAAGGGGCTCCCGCGCCCGGGGCAGTCGCGCCGGGCGCGGGTTGCCGTCAGCCCCCTGCGCCGGCCGCAGCCGGTACAAGCTCGCGGGAGAGGGGGTCTTCTCCCGTGAGCGTCCTGAAGGCAGCCGGGATCTGGCGCCGCCTCGGGACGCCGAGCTTTTGACGCAGGACGTCACAGTGCGCCTTCGCCGTTCGCGGGGAGATGCCGAGCCGGCTACCGACCTCATCGTTCGAGCAGCCGCGGGCAATCAACTCGATCACCTGCAGCTGCCGCTCGGTCAGGGCGAAGGGCGCGTCGTGGGGGGTGCTCATGCGCACGAAATTACGCCCGCCGACGCTGGGCAACCATTGGCCGATGGGAGTATTCCGGCTGAGCCCGCTCAGACGCGGGCGGCGCGGAACCCGCCGCGCACGAAGCTCGCCTCGTGCCCGCGCAGGTTCACCTCGGCGAGCTCGTCAGGCGTGAGCGCGCCGATGCGGAGCAGCAGCTCGAGCTCGTCGCGGAGATGCGTGTGCATCATCTCCGGGCCGTCGGTGGCGATCGTGAAGCGCACGCCGTGCTCGACGAACGTGCGGAAGACGTCGCGCACCGCGTCCTCGTTCGGCAGCGCCTTCGTCAGCAGGTTCGAGGTGGGGCAGATCTCCAGCACGACCTCGGACTCCTTCAGCTCGCGCATCAGCTCCTCGTCGCCGGCGGCGAGGATGCCGTGGCCGATCCGGTCGGGGCGCAGCACCTCCAGCACCTCGGCGAGCTCCTCGCGGCCCATGTCGCCGCCCTCCTCGCCGACGTGGATCGTCACGCCGAGGCCCGCAGCGCGCGCCTCCTCCACCATCGGCTGCACCGCGCGGTAGTCGTAGCGCGCGCCGCCCGGCCGCGGGCCGGCGATGTCGACGCCGACGACGCCGCGCGACGCCCACGCGATCGCCTTCTCGACGATGATCTCGTTCTGCCGTGCCGTGAAGGTGCGGTCCATCATCAGGATCAGGCCGGCCTGCACCTGCGGGTACTCGAGGCTCGCGCGGTCGAGGCCGCGGATCGCGGCGAGGATGATGTGGTCGAGGTCGCGCTCGCCGCCGCGGTTGCGCTTCATCGGGTTGAAACGCAGCTCGAGCGTCGTGATCTGCTGCGAGCGGTATGCGCCGCCGATCGCCGCGTGCACCGACACCTCCACCGCGAGCGGGCTCGACTGGATCAGCTCCGTCCAGTGGTAGATCTGGTCGAGCGCGTCGAGGTTCGGCACCCCGCGCGGGTCGCTCACCGTCACGAGCCGGTCGAAGTCCCAGTAGTCCTTCACCGGCAGCGCGATGCCCTGCTCGTGCGCCAGCGTCCAGAGGATGTCGGACGAGACCGACCCTCCGAGATGGGTGTGCAGCTCGGCGAGGCCCTCCATCGGGCGAGTCTAACGCCCTCCATGTGCGTGGATCCGGGCTGAAGGGGGAACAGGAATCTTGTGCCGATCGTCGCGACGAGACACACTTCGAGCCTCATGGACGCAGGGGGGCACGAGGTCGCGCGCGTCGTCTCATTCCTCGCCGACCGGGAGTCGGGCTACCTCACGGGCCAGATCTTCTCGATCAACGGCGGACTGAACATGTGATGAGACGGGAGCCCGATGAACCACAACGGTGACACCAAGCAGGCAGACCCCCTCGCAGCGGCCGAGGCTCTCGGGCCCGAGGCGAGGTTGTTCATCTCGCACGCCGACCCGCTCGGCTTCATGAGCGCGCTCGGCGAGGTCGGGAAGGGTCTCGTCGCGAACCCGGCCGGCGCGGGCGACGCGTGCCTGCGCTTTCTCGGCGATGTCGCACAGGCCGCCGTGGCGACCGGCGCGCGCGCGTTCGGCGCCGACGTCGAGGGCCCCGCGCCCCTCCCGCCAAAAGACCGGCGGTTCGCCGATCCGGCCTGGCGGCAGAACCCCGCGTACTACCTCATGCTCCAGCACTACCTGCTCGGCGCGCGCCTGCTGAAGGATCTCGTCGCGGCCGCCGGCGTGACGGGGAACGTCGCGCTCAAGGCCGATTTCGTCGTGCAGCAACTGATCGACGCGGCCGCGCCGTCGAACACGCTGCTCAATCCGGCCGCCGTGAAGCGCGCACTCGAGACGGGTGGCGCGAGCCTCGTCCGCGGCCTGCGCAACTTCCTGACCGACGTCGCCACGAACGACGGGTATCCGACGCAGGTGGACCGCTCCGCGTTCACGGTGGGCAAAGACCTCGCCGCGACGCCCGGCAAGGTCGTGCTCCGCAACGAGCTGATGGAGCTGATCCAGTACGAGGCGCAGACGGAGACCGTGCACGCGGTGCCGTTGCTCTGCAGCCCGCCGTGGATCAACAAGTACTACATCATGGATCTCGCACCCGGCCGCAGCTTCGTCGAGTGGGCGGTCACGCACGGGCACACGACGTTCGCGATCAGCTACCGCAACCCCGACGAGTCGCTACGCGACAAGTCGATCGAGGATTACCTCGTGCACGGGCCGCTGCTCGCCCTGAAGACGATCGAGGAGATCACGGGCAGCCCACGCACGAACATCGTGGCGCTCTGCCTCGGCGGCACGCTCGCGACGATGACGCTCGCCCGCCTCGCGGAGAGCGACCCAGGGCGTGTCAACTCGACGACGCTGCTGAACACGATCGTCGACTTCAGCGAGCCCGGTGTGCTCGGGACGTTCACCGATGAAGCGACGATCGCGCACGTCGAGAAGCAGGAGGCACAGAGCGGCTTCCAGTCCGAGCGCGACATGCGCTCGACGTTCACGCTTCTGCGAGCCAACGACCTCGTCTGGAACTACGTCGTCAACAACTGGCTGCTGGGCGAGAGCCCGCCGGCGTTCGACATTCTCTCCTGGAACGACGACGCCACCCGGATGCCGGCGGCGCTGCACTCGTTCCTGCTGCGCTCCTGCTACCAGCGCAACGACTTCGCGCACGGGCGCCTCACGCTCGACGGCACCCAGCTCGATCCGCAGGCGATCGCGGGAGACGTCTACATCCTCAACGCCGTCGAGGACCACATCGCGCCGTGGCGCACCGGCTACGCGACCACGCGCGTGCTCACCTCCGCGGCGCGGCGTTTCGTCCTCTCGTCGGCCGGCCACATCGCCGGCATCGTCAACCCGCCGAATCCGAAGAGCGCCTACTGGACGAACGACGAGGTGCCGGCCGACCCGGAGGAGTGGTTCGCCCAGGCGACCAAGCACCAGGGATCGTGGTGGGAAGACTGGGCGGGCTGGATCGGCGAGCGCGCCGGCGCGCTGCAGCCGCCGCCGCCGCTCGGCGGCGACACGCACCCGCCGCTCGGCGACGCCCCGGGCGTCTACGTGCTCGAGCGCTAGCCGCAGGGTGCGATAGGGTCGCTGCGCGGCTCGCCTCCACGCCGCCCCTATGCCCGCGACGACGCGAACCGAAAGGACGGTGACGGCCCGCGGGCTGAAGCTGTTCGTTCGCGAGCAAGGCGCGGGGCATCCGCTGCTGATGATCAACGGCATCGGCGCGAACACCGAGATGTGGGGCACGGCCGAGGCGATTCTCTCCGCCGGCTCGCGAACGATCGTCTTCGACTGCCCCGGCACCGGCCGCTCGCAGACGTCGCTCCTGCCGCTGCCGATGCCGGAGCTCGCGCGCGTCGTCGTCGCGGCGCTCGACGAGCTCGGGCACGAGCGCGTCGACGTGCTCGGGTTCTCGTTCGGCGGCGCCCTCGCGCAGCAGCTCGCCCACAACGCGCCGGAGCGCGTCCGGCGGCTCGCGCTTGTCGCGACGGGGTGCGGCCTGGGCAGCACGCCCGGCTCGCCCACGGCGATCTCGGCTGTCTCGAATCCGCTGCGCTACTACTCGCGCGACTGGTTCGATCTCACCAACCGCTTCCTCGGGGAACCGGAGAGCGAGGACGTCGACGCGCTCGCACGCCTGGCGGGCCCGCCGTCGCTGCTCGGCTACTCGTACCAGCTGTGGGCGCTCGCGTCGTGGTCGAGCCTGCCGTGGCTGCACCTCGTCGAGGCGCCGACGCTCGTCGTCGCGGGCGCGCTCGACCGGCTCATCCCACCGAGCAATGCCTTCCAGCTCGCGGGGCTCCTGCCGACGAGCCGGCTGCACGTTCTGCCCGACGCGGGGCACCTGCTGATGTCCTATCGCGGCGGCGCCGCGCCGCGTTTGCTCGCAGACTTCTTCTCGAGCCGGCCGCTCGAGCGCTCGACGACGTGGACGACCGGGCTGCTGCCGGAAGCCGCTGCGCTGCATCACGCAGCGTAGTTCGCATCTGCGTGGTATAGTACGCAGAGCAAAGACTTCCTACAGAAGGAGTTCGCATGTCCACCACCGTGACCGAGTTCGCGCAGAACGCGCAGGAGCAGACGCTCAAGTCGCTCCAGCAGAGCCAGAAGACCGTCGTCGAGGCCGTCCGCACGTGGGCGACCGCCGTCGAGAAGACCCTTCCCGAGACGCCGGCGCTTCCCTTCGCCGAGCACCTTCCGTCGCCGGCCGAGCTCGTCAAGACGAGCTTCGACTTCGCCGAGCAGCTTCTGAAGGCGCAGCGCGAGTTCGCCGAGAGCCTGCTCAAGGCAGCGTCTCCCGTGATCGAGCCCAAGGCGTCCGTCAAGAAGACGTCGTAACTCCCCGACGATGACCGACGACCCCTGGAAACAGCAGGTCGCGGCGTTCGGCGAGTTCATGCACACGCAGCGCAAGCTCGCGAAGCTCTCGCTTCGCGAGCTTGCCGCGTTGACCGACGTCTCGAACGCGTACCTGAGCCAGCTCGAGCGCGGGCTGCACGCGCCGTCGGTCAAGGTGCTGAAGTCGCTCGCCGACGCCTTCAACCTGTCGACGGAGACCGTGCTCGGCGAGGCGGGGCTGCTCGCCGACGAGCCTCCCGGTGCGCCCGCCGACGCGGAAGCGGCGATCAAGGCGGATCCACGCCTCACGGCGAGCCAGAAGGAGGCGCTGCTCGGCGTCTACCGCGGCTTCACGACGTCCGAGTAGGCCCTCAGCCCCAGCCCGTGACCGCCCAGCGCTTCCCCAGGAAGCGCACGCCGAGCAACGCCAGTCGCGCGGCGATCAGCACGTCGAGGCCGATCCATACCCCTGTGATGCCCCAGTGGAAGTGGAGCGACAGCACCGCGATCGGGACGAACACGGCGCTTGCGGCGAGCATCGACCACATCAGATACGCCGTGTCGGCGGCGCCGATGAGGATGCCGTCGAGCGCGAACACGGCGCCGCCGAGCGGCTGCATCAACGCGAAGAACGGCCACAGGATCGCCGCCTGCTTCAGCACCGCATGGTCGCCCGAGAACACGCGCGGCACTGCGTGCGCAAGCGGCAGCAGCACGACCGCGAACACCGCGCCGAGCACCGTCGACCAGCCGATCATCCGCACCGCCGCCGCGTACGCACCCTTCGCGTCGCCCGCCCCGAGCATCCGGCCGACGATCACCTGCCCCGCAATCGCGACCGCGTCGAGGACCAACGCGAGAAAGATGAAGAGCTCGAATGCGATCTGATGTGCGGCGAGTTGCGCGTCGCCCATGCGCGCGAGCACCGACGCCGCCACGAGGAACGACGCGAGCAGCGCAGTCGTCCGCACGAAGATTTGCCCGCCGATTCGCAGCATGGGGCGGATCTCGCGCAGGCTCGGCCGCCGCGACTCGGCATGCGGGCGCAGCAGTTCCACGACGAACGCGACGCCCATCCCGCCCTGCGCGATCGCCGTGCCCGCCGCCGAGCCGGCGATGCCCCAGTGGAAGCCGTAGATGAACAGCACCTCGAGCACGACGTTGACGACGTTCGCGACGACGACGATCTCGAGCGGCCGCCGCAGATTCGAGACGCCGCGCAGGTAGCCCTGGCCGGCGAGCGCGACGAGCGCGGCCGGTAGCCCGATCGCGCCGATCCGGAAGTACACGAGTGCCTCGTGCCCGAACTGCCCGTGCCCGCCGAGCGCCCGCAACAGCGGGCCGCCGATCGCCTCGAGCACGACGAGGAGCACCGCGCCGATCGCCAGCGAGACCCACAGCGCCTGGGCGGCGAGCCGGGCCGCGCGCTCCTGCTGCCCGGCCCCGGAGGCGCGCGCGACCACCGCGGTCGTCCCGTACGTGAGGAAGTTGAAGACCGTGAACGCCGTCGCGAGCACGGCCCCGGCGAGGCCCAGGGCGGCCAGCTGGGGACGGCCAAGATGGCCGACGATCGCCGTGTCGACGAGGACGTAGAGCGGCTCCGCCGCGAGGGCGCCGAGGGCCGGGAGGGCGAGCCGCAGGATCTCCCGGTCGTGTGGTGAGCGGAGGGACACCGGCCGACGACGATAATGGCCGCAATGAAGGTCGGGATCGTCGTGCCGTACTCGTGGTCGTTCTGGGGCGCCGTCGTGGAGCACGCGGAGCTCCAGGCCGACGCGCTACGCGCGCAGGGCGTGGCCGTCAAGACGATCATGGGCAACGACCCGCCCGGGCAGTTCACGCGCGTGCTCCACCCGCGGCACGGCCGCCACGGCAACCCGCCCGACGACATCATCGCCATCGGCCGCTCGGTGATCGTGCCCGCCAACGGCACGCTGCCGAACATCATCCTCAGCCCGCGCTCGATCTCCCGCATCCGCAACGTGCTCGCGCGCGAGCAGTTCGACGTGCTGCACCAGCACGAGCCGATGACGCCGATCCCCTGCAACGCCGCGCTCGCGTTCTACGACGGCCCGATGGTCGGAACCTTCCACGCGAGCGGCGACCTCGGCTGGATGAAGATCGCGAAGCCCGTCTGGGGCTTCCTCGCGGACCGGCTCGACCGCCGTATCGCCGTCTCCGAGAAAGCGCAGGAGGCGGCGCAGCACTGGCTCGGCGGCGAGTACGACATCATCCCGAACGGCGTGCTGATCCCGCCCGACGCCGGTCCGGCCGATCGTGAGCACCGCATCGTCTTCGCCGGCAGGCACGAGCAGCGCAAGGGGCTGCACGTGCTGCTGAACGCGTGGCCGGAGATCCGGAAGCGCACCGGTGCGAGCCTGCGCATCATCGGCGCCGACCCATTGCGCGTGCGCCTGCTGATGACGAGGCTTCGCGTGCCCGAGGACGGTATCGAGGTGCTCGGCTTCCTCGACCAGGACGTCTTCACTCGAGAGTTGCTCGCGGCGAAGGCGCTCGTCGCGCCGTCGCTCGGCGGCGAGAGCTTCGGCATGGTGCTCACGCGTGCGCTCGCGTGTGCGACGCCGGTCGTCGCCTCCGACATCTCGGGCTATCGCGACGTGATGACGCCCGAGACCTGCATGTCCTTCCCGCCGGGAGACGAGCGCGCCCTCGTCGAGGCGGTCGAGGCGCTGCTCGCCGACGAGCCCCGGCGCCAGGCGATGGGCGCCGCCGGTCGACTGCTCGCGCAGGAGCGCTACTCGTGGGACGCGATCGCGCGCCGGCTCGTGCAGACGTACGAGGGCGCGATCGACGACGTTCGCGCTCCCGCGGCGGTGTCGTGAAGCTCTCGCAGATCCGCTTCCCGAAGAGCGCCGCCGCGAGAGCCGCACTCGGGCTCCCGCTCCTGGCAGTCATCGTCGCGTTGTTGATCTGGCGCGGACCGAGCTTCACCGCCATCGGCAAGGCGTTCGTGTCCGTGGAGTGGCAGTGGGTCGTCGTTGCGATCGCGCTCAACCTCGCCTCCGTCGTCGTGCGTGCGCTCGCGTGGGCAACGGTGATCCGCTCGGCGATGAAGCCGCCGCATCCTGCGCCGCCGCTCGTCTTCTCCGCCTTCTCCGTCGGCCTCTTTGCGAACGCGGTACTGCCCGGACGGATCGGCGAGCTCGCGCGCGTCGCCGTGCTCACGCGCAAGATGCCCGAACGCAAGGGTGCGTGGGCGACCCTCGTCGGCACCGTCTTCGCTCATCGCGTCTTCGACGTCGTGCCGGTGGTACTGCTCGTGCTCTACGTGGTGGCGACGGCGAACATCCCGACGTCGGTGAGCGCGACTCTGATCGCTGCGATCTGCGTCGGCATCGGGCTCTTTGCGTTCGCGTTCGTCAGCGCACGGCGCCCGCATGAGCCGGTGCCGCTCGAAGGTCACGGGCGAATGAGGCGGCTCATCGCCATGGCCCGCCAGGGTCTCGGCGTGATGCGCTCTCCGGTGGGCGCCGCGGGTGCGATCTTCTTCCAGATCCTCGGTTGGGTGTGCCAGCTGCTCGCGGTGTGGACGGCCATGCGCGCCTTCGACATCCATGCGTCCCTGCCGGCGGCGGGCGTCGTGCTGCTGCTGATGAACGTCGTGACCATCTTCCCGTTCTGGCCCGGCAACGTCGGCCTCGTGCAGGTCGCGATCGCATCCGCGCTCGCCGGCTACGGAGTCGCGTACGGCCGCGGAATCGCCTACGGGTTCGGGCTCCAGGCAATCGAGGCGTCGGTCGGCATCGGTGTCGGTGTGCTCTTCCTTGCACAGGAGGGGCTCTCGATGGCGATGCTCAGAGTGATGCCGAACGCAGCGCAGGCCGAAGCCGGCCGCGGCGGTGAGACCGAGGAGAGTGAGGCGGATGCCTCTTCCGCGCGCGCTGGCAGCCCCAGTTAGCCTCAAGGGCGTCCTGTCCGCGCGCGATGCGGCGGCGGCGCTGGAGGACGGATTCGCGCACGTCGGCATCGCGTGCGACCAGCTGCCGCTCGCCGACGGGGGCGAAGGGACGATCGACGCGCTCTGCGACGAGTGGAGCGAATGGCCGGTGCACGACGCGTTCGGTCGGCAGCGAACCGCGCGGGTCGGGTCGCGCGACCGCGGCCTCGTCGTCGAGGCGGCGCAGGTGATCCCGTTCGACGGCGTGCGACTCGACGTCATGCACGCATCGAGCCGAGGGCTCGGCGAGCTCCTTGCCCAGCTGAGCCCGGACGGGCCGCTCGTGATCGGCATCGGCGGCACCGCGACGATGGACGGTGGGGCGGGGATGCTCGAGGTGTTGCGTGGGCTGCCGGCGCCGACGACCGTGCTCTGCGACGTGCAGACGACGTTGTACGACGCGCCTCGGCTCTTCGGACCGCAGAAGGGCGCGACACCCGAGCAGGTCGTGGAGCTCGAGCGGCGCCTGCGTGCGCGCAGCGACCTCGCGCCGTTCGCCGGTCTGTCGGGCGCGGGCGCCGCAGGCGGGCTCGGCGCCGCGCTCGCGTCGCTTGGTGCGGAGCTCGTGCCGGGCGCGTCGGCGGTGGTCGACCTGGCGGGATTCGATCCGCTCGGCTACGGGCTCGTCGTCACCGGCGAGGGACGCGTCGACGCGACCACCGCCGAGGGAAAGGCTCCTGCAGAGGTCGTGCTGCGCTGCGAGGTCGCAGGCGTGCCGTGCGTCGTCTTCGGCGGCGTCGTCGAGGAGCTCGTTTCCGGCGCCGAGACAATCGCGCTCTCCGGCGACCCGGCGCGCGCAGCGCGCGACCTCTTCGAGCTAGGCCTGCGGCTCGGGACGCGACTGCTCGACGCGGCGGGCTAGCTCCTCGACCTTGCCCTGCGCGCTGTCGAGCCGCTCGCGGCAGAACGCGTAGAGCTGCTCGCCGCGCTCCCAGAGCACGAGCGCTTCATCGAGCGATGCCTGGCCCTGCTCGAGCCGCTCGACGATCTGTTCGAGCTCGGCCTGCGCCTGCTCGAACGTCGGCTCCTCGGCACTCACGGCCGTGTGTCCTCGACCCGGGCGCCGAACGCGCCCTCGGCCAGCTCGACCTCGACCCGCGAGCCGGGCACGACGTCGGCCGCGCGCGCGACCACGTGCGAGTCCGTCCGGACGATCGCGTAGCCTCGATGGAGTGTTGCCTTCGGCGACAACGTACCGAGTCTGCCCGCGGTTCCCTCGAGCGCCGCCCGCTTCCGCTCGACGATGAGCGCCGGCGCCCTGTGCAGGCGCTCATGCGCGCGCTCCACGCGCTGGCTTTCCTTCTCGAGGGCCCGGCGCGGCGCGGTGCGGAGCCGCTCCAGCGACCGCTCCAATCGTTGTGCGTCGCGCTCCAGCGTGCGCCGCGCGCAGCGTGCAAGTGACTCGCGCGCACGGTCGAGCTTGCCCGACACCATCGCCAGCTCCGGGACGACGAGCTTCCCGGCCATCGTCGGCGTCGACGCGCGGACGTCGGCGGCCAGGTCGCACAGCGGCGTGTCCAGTTCGTTGCCGACGGCCGAGACGACCGGCACCGGGCACGCGGCCACGGCGCGGGCGAGGCGCTCGTCGCTGAACGGGAGCAAGTCCTCGAAGCTGCCGCCGCCGCGCGTCAG
>JANMWV010000341.1:0-3874 GCA_031394165.1 Actinomycetes bacterium | reverse complement strand
CCCCTGGCCGAGGGTGCCGGCCGGAACGGTGTTGGCGTTCGTCGACGCGTTGCCGAATGCGGCTCCGACGGTTGCAGCGAGCAGGAAGAGCATCGGGACCACGAGGCGGCGCCCTCCGCGGTGGCGTCGCGCCTTCAGCATCGTCAAGCCCAATCTGCGAGGCGAAGCGCATTCTCCTGCGCCGCCCCGTCTGTGGCGAAGCTGCCGTAGAGATAGAGCACGCCGCCGTCCTCGACCGCGTAGGCGTGAAGCCCGGCGCGCTCGACGTGCATGATCACGTGGCCGCTTTGTTCCGCGACGCGTGCGATCCCGTCGAACGACTTCGTGTGAACCGTGCTCGCGATCGACTCGGTGGGAAGCGCCGCGACGTCGATCATCAGGGCGCCGTACTCGCGCAGGATCCACTCGTGCTCGCCGGCCGGCCGAAGGCGGCGCGCGAGCAGCAATGCCGCGATGAGCAGGACGATTGCGCCGATGCCGCCGAAGAGCGACACCGTGCGGGCGAGCGTGACTGGCAACCGGAGCTTGAGCAGCGCGAGCCGGGCGGGAGCCCGCACGACGCCCGAGCCGGATGTGCTCGAGGTGAGGGCGGCCGCAGCCGACGGGCCGGTGGCGCCGCCGGGCTGGAGCTGGAGCTGGTTGGGATCGAGCATGAGCGGGAGCCGCGGCGAGAAGCTCTCCTTGATGGGGCTGCCGTCGACGATCCCGTGCACGTCGACGCGCGGGACGAGTGTGAGTGTGTAGGTGCCGTTGGTGACGTTGCTCAGCGTGTCGATCTGGTGCAGAAGGCCGAGCAGCGGCTTGAAGGCGAGCACGCCGGCGGCCGTCGCGTGATCGCCGGTGAAGGCCTGGAGCGGCGCCACGTGCAGCGTGCGCTTCCAGCCGTTCGGCCCGGAGAC
Source organism: Actinomycetes bacterium (assembly GCA_031394165.1). Taxonomy (GTDB): domain Bacteria; phylum Actinomycetota; class Thermoleophilia; order Gaiellales; family Gaiellaceae; genus Palsa-739. The sequence goes on along the minus strand of JANMWV010000341.1, from coordinate 2,975 downwards.
GAGCGCGTCGAGGCCGACCCGGCCTGCCACGGCATGTGGCGTCGAGGAGGCGAACGTGTACGTGAAGTGGAAACGCGCGCTGTGGACGATTCGCATGAAGAGCGGCTGGCCGGTCGTGACCGTGGTGCTCCCGTACACGCGCTCGCCGCCCGGCACGACGGCGTCGTAGCCGAACTGGCCCTTCTGCGTGTAGAGACCCTGGCGCGCCGCCGTCGTCGTGAGCGGGTGCGTCCAGCTGAGCGCGGCGAGCCCGCCGAAGGCGAGCACCAGCGCCGCTGCGCCGGCCGGAAGCAGACCGAGCGAACCGCTGCGGGCGACCGGCGCGCTGCCGGCGCTGGGGGCGCTGCGCGCGCCGCGTCCGCGCCGCCGCTTGCCGCCCGCGACGGTCGTGAGGAGCACGAGCAGGGCGCCGAGCCCGATGAGGAGGAAGAGACGGCTGCCGCGCAGCCAGACGAGGTAGCGGCCGACGGCCGGGATGTGCAGCCACGTGCGGCCGACGAGCTGGCTGCGCACGGGGTGATAGGAGTCGACGAAGTTGTTGTTGTCGCCCTTGAAGGTGTAGCGGCCGTTCGCGCTGCCGATGATGCGGTGCATCACGACGTGGTTGCCGAGTTGGCCGTTCTGGTAGGCGACGATCTGGCCTACGCGGTAGTCGCCCGCGCCGCGCACGAGCACGAGGTCGCCGGCGTGGAAACGGGGCTGCATGCTCGTCCCGTAGATCTGCACGTACGAGACGGAGCCGCCGAGCTGCGTGGGGGCGAAGAAGAACCAACCCGCGGCGACGATCGCCAGGGTGGCGATTCCGGTGATGAGTTTGCCGATTGTGATCTTCATGTCGTCTCCTGAGGGGATTCCCCGGCGGCGCGTCGCCGCAACGCGCCGCCGGGATATCGCACTCCCTCTACTTGCTTGCCACCACGTTGAGGGAGTTAGCCGGGGTCGAGCCCTTCGGCGAGTACGTCACGCTGGTGATCGCGTACCCGGCGATCGTGTTCGCGCCCTGCCCGAGGTCGGCGGTCGGCACCGTGTTGGAGGCCGTGAACGCCGAGCCCGAGGCCACCGCGATCGCCGAGACGGCGACCGCGGTGGGCGCGAGCAGGATGGACTTACTGCGAGGCAACGATGTTGAGTGCGGTTGCCAGTACCGCGGTGGCCTGCGGAGAGGTGGTTGCGCAGCTGACGCTGCCTGCCGTGTTCGTGCACGAGTACCAGGTGCCGGCCGCCGCAAGCTGAGCCTTGACCGTGGTCGCCGTCGCCGGGCTGATCGTGAACGTCACCGAATCGACGTTGGTCGGGGTCGAGGCATTGAGGTTGTACGCGACCGAGCTGATCGTGTAACCGCTGATCGTGTTCGCGCCCTGACCGAGGGTCGCGTTCGGCACCGTGTTCGATGCAGTAAACGCATACCCGGAGATCGAGAGCACGGCCACGAGGGCGCCGATCGCGATAATCGCGCGACGCCGCATCCGCCGTGAACGCATTGAGGTGCTCCTTGTGAGTGAGCCGAGGCCCGTGTGTGTGATCAAGTTCATGTAGAGGAGCATCGTCGCGACAAGGCGGAATAGCGGTGCGGGTTCGGTATGAAGGGGGTGTGTGGACCGACCCGGGTTCGTGTGCGGTGTCGTCCCTCGTTCGAGGGACGTGCGGCTGCAGGCGCTCTTAGAGGTCGATGGCGGGATACCGCGCGCGAACCTCGTCCACGAAGGCCGCAAGCCGGTCGGCAAGCGCCTTGTCGGCGATCTCGAGGACGTTCTCGGCGTTCCGCTCGCCTGAATGCGAGAGGTTGAAGCTGCCGACGAAGGCGACGTCGTCGGCGACCGTCACCTTTGCGTGCATGAAGTCGTGCACCGAGCCGGGCGCGTATGGGGTCGAGTGCTTGCCCGAGAAGGGCGCTCCCGTCAGGGCAGTCCGCAGCAGCGGCTCCTTCCACGCAGCGTTCCCGTTCTCGCGCCACTGGTCGATCACCTGCCGCACCTGGGTGCGGTCGACGACACCCGCGAGGTCGACCTTCCCGTCGGTCACGATCTGCGCGAGCGTCGCGAGGACCGGCGCCGAGGAGATCACCGGCGAGGCGACCCGGACGCGGTGTTGCGCCGTGCCGATCGCCTTGGCGATCCGGTGCGCCAGCCGGTCGCCGCGGCCGGGGCAGAACCACGCGCGGACGGCCGTGCCGCCGACCTGGAACGGCGCAGTCTCGACCTTGCCGCTGTGCGCGACGTCGCGTCGCGTCCACAACTGCTCGAAGTCCTCGCCGTAGCGCGCCGCGAGCTCAGGCGACTCCGCGGTGATGATCACGTTCTCCTCCCTCGTCCACGAGTCGACGGTCCAGTTCGCCGACCCGCTCCACACGGCGGCGCCGTCGCGGATCACGTACTTGTGATGCATCAGGTCCGGGACGCCGGGAATCGCCGCTGTCGGAAACGGGAAAGAGTCGATCAGCTCGGGCTTCGTGCGCGGCGGCGGCGGGACCGGTATGCGATGGCCGTCCTCGTCGAGGTTGTACGCGAGCCGGATCTTCACACCGCGTGCAGCCGCACCGGTCAGCGCGTCGTGCAGGATCGAGCCGACCGGGTCGGGCAGGTGGATGTCGTAGATTGCGATCTCGAGCGAGTGCTGCGCGGCAGAGATCCAGTCGGCGAGCGCGTGCACGATCTCGTCCGCGGTCTGGCCGCCGTCGGTGAGCGTGCGGAGCTCGATCAGGACGCCTTGGCTGCGCGCGCCGCAGCCTTGCGCGCGCGCTTCGCGGCCTGGTACTCGGCGAGTGACTCGTGCGAGTCGACGTCGCCGAGCGTCCGGTGTTCCGGCGCGATCGCCCGCGCCGCGGCGACGTCGAAGCGTTTAGCGAGCACGGCCGACATCGTCTTGACCTTCATCTCGCCGAAGCCCGGCAGCGCGGCGAGTCGCCGCTTCAGCTCGGCGCCGTCGGCGGCCTCGAGCCAGATGCGCTCCGCGCGGCCGCCGTACTCCTCCGTCAC
>JANMWV010000318.1:0-2489 GCA_031394165.1 Actinomycetes bacterium | reverse complement strand
GCGCTCGCCGCCGATGTTCTCGTGGTACCAGATCCACGCCTCGGGATTGATCGGCTCGCCGACCGAGCCGAGCAACCGCAGCGACTTGAGATCCTGCGCCGCCGCGTATTGCGGCCCCCATTTCATGTGCGCGCGGATCGCGGTCGGCGCCGTGTAGAGGATCGTCACGCCGTAGCGCTCGATCAGGCTCCACCAACGGGACTTGTCCGGATAGTCGGGTGTGCCCTCGTAGATCACCGACGTCGCGCCGTTGCACAGCGGCCCGTAGACGATGTAACTGTGGCCGGTGATCCAGCCGATGTCGGCGGCGCACCAGTACACGTCCGTTTCGGCCTTCAGGTCGAAGATGTAGTGATGGGTCGTGGCGGCACCGACGAGGTAGCCGCCGGTCGTGTGGACGATCCCCTTCGGCTTCGCCGTAGTCCCCGAGGTGTACATCAGGAACAGGAGATCCTCGGCGTCCATCGGCTCGCACGGGCAGGTCGCTGGATCGTCCGAGACGTCGAGCTCGTGGAGCCAGACATCGCGGCCGTCCTGCATCGACACCTCGCCGCCGGTGCGCCGGACGACGAGGCATCGCCGCGCCCCAGGCACATCGGCCAAGGCCTCGTCGGCAATCTTCTTCAACGCCACGGGCGCACCGCGGCGCCATGCCTCGTCCTGCGTGACAAGCACCTCGCAGCCCATGTCGTTCATCCGATCGGACAGCGACTCGGCCGAGAAACCCCCGAACACGACGGTGTGCGGCGCGCCCAACCGCGTGCACGCGAGCATCGCCGCCGGCAGCTCCGGCACCATGCCCATATAGATTGCGACCGCGGTGCCCTTGCGCACGCCAAGCTCCTTCAGCGCGTTCGCGAAGCGCACGACATCGCGCTGGAGATCGGCGTAGGTGATCGTCCGCGTATCGCCGGGCTCGCCCTCCCAGTGGAACGCAACCCGTTCGCCGAACCCGGCCTCGACGTGGCGGTCGACGCAGTTGTAGGCCACGTTGAGCTTGCCGCCGAGATACCACTTCGCGTACGGCAGCTCCCACTCGTACAGTTCGCCGAACGGCTCGAACCACGTGACGCGCTCGCGCGCCTCCGTCGTCCAGAATTCGTCGAAGTCGCGCTCGTAGATCCCCGGCTGCGCGTTCGCCTGCGCGGCAAACTCCGGCGACGGCGGATAGCGGCGCTCCTCGCTGAACAGGTTGGAAATCGTCGGCTCGGCCACGTCGTTCAGGCTTCCAGGTCGTACGGGAACATGGTCAGGTTCTCGTAGCCGTCCGCGGTGACGAGCACGAGGTCTTCGAGGCGAACGCCCCCGTAGCCATTGCGGTAGAGGCCGGGCTCGATCGTGATCACGTCACCGGCGACGAGCCGGTCGCCGTAGCGACCCATCCACGGCCGCTCGTGGACCTCGAGCCCGACACCGTGGCCGAGCCCGTGGAAGAAGCCGTCCTGCAGCACCTCCCCGTCACTCTTGGTGCGACCCGTCGGATACCCCGCCGCTTCGAAATGGTCGCAGACCGCCGCATACAGGTCGCGACCGTCGGCGCCCGGCCGGACGAGCGTTACCGCGAGATCGAGTGCCTCGCGCACCAAGCGGTGGTACTCCGCGATCTCGGAGGGAACGTCTCCGAGGACGAACGTCCGCGTCATGTCGGCGAAACACGCCGACTCGCGGTCGCGGGGCCAGAGGTCGACGACGATCGACTCGCCGGACGCGAGCGGGCCAGAGCCCATGTCGTGGCCAACCGCCGCCTGCGCACCGCAGGCGACGATGAAGTCGTCAGCCGTCGCGTCGTGGCGCAGGAACGCCTCTGCGATGCGCGCCTTAACGAGCTCGACTGTCAGCGGCTCGCCGCCGACCTCGAAGCCGCCGTTCGCAGGCACCGCCGCCGAGAGAGCATCGGCGCAGGCCTGCATCCCGGCCTCGGCGGCCCTCTGGGCGCGTCGCAGGCCGGCCAGTTCGGCCCCACTCTTCGCACGACGACCGGAATCGAACGAATCCTGATCGACCGCGATCGCGACACCCGCTTCACGCAGATGATCCGCGACGGCGACGGGGAAACCGGCGGGCACGATCGCGTCGCGCACGCCGAACTCGCGGCAGGCGTTTGACCACACCGTCCTCTGCGCCAGCTCGACCTCGACTCCAGCGCCAATCAGCTGGTCGATGCCGAACTGCTCGAACGGATGCACCTCGATTCCAACGCCAAGGTCTCGCACGCGGTCGCACTCCAGCGAGGCGAGCACGGCATGCCGTTTCCCGCGATGCTCGACGAACAGGAACGGGTCCCAGATGCCGAGCGGAACCTCGTGCCGCAGCTCCGGCACACGAAGCGTGTCTCCCACTATCAGCCTTGACGACATTGAGGGCGATCCTAGCGCGGTGCCAGCGGTAGGCTCCGCCGTATGGAGACAGCACTTGCAGACCTCAAGCAGCGACTCGCCGAGATAGGCGATCTCCACAAAGCGCAGGGAGTCCTCGGCTGGGATCAGCGC
>JANMWV010000483.1:0-3849 GCA_031394165.1 Actinomycetes bacterium | reverse complement strand
GTCGACGCGCAGCGTGATGCGCGACACGTCGTGCCGCTCGGTCTCGCCCACGGCGAGGCTCTCGATGTTGTAGCCGCGCCGCGCGAACATCGCCGTCACCCGCATCAGCGCGCCCGGCTTGTTCTCGACGAGGACGGAGATGGTGTGCTTCATCCGACCGGCGCCTCGGTGTGCGTGTCCTGGAACTCGACCATGTCGATCGCCGCGGCTCCGCCCGGGATCATCGGGAAGCAGTGCTCCCGCGGATCGACGCGGGCGTCGACGACGCACGTGCGCCCCGACGCGATCGCCTCGATGAGCGCCTCTTCGAGCTCCTCCTCGTTCTCGGCGGTGAAACCGAGCGCGCCGTACGCACGCGCGAGCGCTGCGTAGTCCGGCAGCGAGTGCGTCAGCTTGATCTGCGAGAACCGCTCCTCGAAGAACATGTCCTGCCACTGGCGCACCATGCCGAGGTAGCCGTTGTTCACGATCACGACGACGATCGGCAGGTCCTCGAGCGCGGCCGTCGCGAGCTCCTGGCAGGTCATCTGGAAGCAGCCGTCGCCGTCGACGCAGATCACCGTCGCATCGGGCCGAGCGGCTTTCGCTCCGACCGCGGCCGGGATCCCGTAGCCCATCGTGCCGAGCCCGCCCGAGGTGATGAACGTGCGCGGCCGGTCGCAGAGCACGTACTGCATCGCCCACATCTGGTGCTGCCCCACCCCCGTGGTCCAGACGACGTCGTCGCGGCCGGCGGTCAGCGCCTGCAGCCGCTCGAGCACGTATTGCGGCTTCAGCATCGGAGGCGTCCCTGGTGAGTTGGGCTCGGCGCTGTAGCGCAAGGGGAACTGCTCGCGCCACTCGTCGATCTGCTTCAGCCAGGCGTCGGTGCGGCCCGGCACGGCTTCGGCGCGCAACCGCTTCACGAGCTCGGCGAGCACCGGCTTGAGCGGGCCGACGACGGGAACGTCGGCATGGCGGATCTTCGAGATCTCCGCCGCGTCGACGTCGAGGTGGACGATCGTCGCCCCCGGCGCGAACGCGGCGAGCTTGCCGGTGACCCGGTCGTCGAAGCGCGCGCCGACGGCGACGACGACGTCTGCCTTGTTCAGCGCGTAGTTCGACCACTTCGGCCCGTGCATCCCCGGCCAGCCGACGTGCAGCTCGTGCGACTCCGGGAAGCCGCTCTTCGCCATCAGCGTCGTCACGACGGGAAGGCGCGCGGTCTCGGCCAGCTCGCGCAGCTCATCCGTTGCGTGCGCATTCAGCACACCGCCTCCGACGTACAGGATGGGCCGCTCCGCCGCAGCGATCGACCCGGCAGCGGCCATGATCTGCCGTGCGTTTCCGCGGCGGGGCGGCTTCCATCCCGGGAGGGAGACTTCGTCGGGGTAGGAGAACTCGAGCTCGGCTTCTTGGACGTCGCGCGGAACGTCCACCAGCACCGGGCCGCAGCGACCCGTGCTCGCGACGTGGAACGCAGCCTTCATCACGTGCGGCAGGTCCTCGACGTCCTGGATGAGCCACGAATGCTTGACGATCGGAATCGTGATGCCGGTGATGTCGCACTCCTGGAACGCGTCGGTGCCGATCAGATGCGTGCGCACCTGGCCGGTGATGCAAACGATCGGCGTGGAGTCCATCCACGCGTCGGCGATCGCGGTGACGAGGTTCGTCGCACCGGGGCCGGAGGTGGCGATCGCGACGCCGACACGACCGGAGGCGCGCGCATAGCCCTCGGCCATGTGACCGGCGCCCTGCTCGTGGCGCGCCAGCACGTGGCGCACGGTCGTGCCGCGGGCCATCGCGTCGTAGAGCGGCAGGATCGCGCCGCCCGGCAAACCGAACACGACGTCGACGCCCTCCGCCTCGAGCGAGCGGAGGATCGCGTCTGCCCCGTTCATCTTCATGCGACTCCCCTCACCGACTCGCCGGCCCAGAACTCGGCGTTGCGATTCGAGAGCTGGTACCCCGCGACGACGCGGGCCGTGAACTCGCGTGTGGTCGCGCCGACACCGCGGCGCAGCAGATCGGGCGTCTGCGGGCCGTCGACGAGCGCGGCCGAGACCGCGCCGGCGAGCGTCGCCGCCGCTGCGGGCGACCCGAGCCCGTGCTCGAGCAGCAGCGCGGCGGCGAGCAGCATGCTGCTCGGATTGACGATCCCGTGTCCGGCGATGGCGAAGCCACCGTCGGGCGAGGGCACGAACAGACTGGGGCCGTGCTCGGCGAGCAGGCCGTGCGCGGCAACGCGCGCCGTGGCGGGCGCGGCCGCGATCTCGACCATCGGCTCCGCCCAGGCGGGGGCGACGGCGACGACGTCGAAGCGGCTCGCGTTGAAGGCCGCGAGCGGCAGAGCGACGCGCGGCGCGAGATGCTCGACGGTCACGTGGTCGTGCGCGAGCGCGACGGCATCCGCGAGCTCGTTCCAGGCGGCGTCGCCGACGATCGCGATGCGCATGCTCCGGCCCGCGGCAATGCGGAATGCGGCCTCGAGCGCCCACTCGCCGGCGTCCTCGTCGAGCGGGGCAACGAAGGCGACGTCGTCGTGCTTGCCGAAGCGCACCTCCGTGACTCGAGCCCGTAGGTCGAGCTCCGCCATCACCTCGGCGAGCGCCGGCTCCTCGGCTCCCGCAACGAGCACCGCGTCCGCGGCGAGCACCGCCGAGCGTGTCGACGATGGGAACGCCTGACCACCGCGGGCGACCGCGACGCCGCCGAACGGCACGTGCACCTCGTCGAGTGAGATCCCGTGCAGATGGGCCACGGCATCGAGCGCGAGCACGGCCTCGCCCATGAGCTCGGGCGCGGTGCCGGCTCCCGTGAGGCACGCGACCGAGGCTGCGCGGCTCATGGCGTCACCGTTCTCTGAAGAAATCTGGGCTTGCGAGACACGAACACTTCCTCCTTCGCGGTGCGGTCGAAGACGCACCTGTGGTGTGGCGAGGTCGGCGTATGCGCCGGTATGAGCGGCGCGTGTTCGTGTTCTCCCCCTAGTGGGGGAGAATCAGGACGACGATCGAAATGATGAGCGCGAACGCGCCTGCGAGCCCGATGATGGGGCTCGAGGGAACACGTGTCAGCGCTGCGGTCGTCATCGCACTCCTCACCTTGCACGTCGTTTCGCCGTCTGTCAAATCGCACCTCCCCGGAAAAACCGGACGACGGGGTTGCGGACGTCCGGCCGGTGCGCAACACTGCCGCCAGGTCGTCGCCGCCCCGACGTGGCGCACGACCGGGCGTTGAAGCCCGTGGGACTCTCGAGTCCTGCGGGCTTTTTTGGTGGTCCAGGCCGGGCAGAGAGGGAGGAAATCGAGTGACCAAGCACGACTTGCTGATCGCAGCCAGCACCATCTGGGTGGTCGTCACGGCCGTCCTCGTCATGTTCATGCAGGCAGGCTTCGCGTTCCTCGAGGCGGGCCTGACGCGGATGAAGAACGCCGGCCACATCGCGGGCAAGAACGTGCTGATCTTCGGGATCTGCTCGATCGTCTACTGGGCGGTGGGCTTCGGGATCGCCTTCGGCGACGGCGGCCTGCTCACCGGAACCCAGGGGTTCTTCCCCTCCGTCACCTCGATGATCTCCGTCGGCAAGGCCCCGTGGGACTGGTTCTCGGAGATCCCGGGCGCCGCCGGCTACCTCTTCGAGGTCGTCTTCGCGGGCGTCTCGCTCGCGATCGTCTGGGGCGCCATGGCCGAGCGCGCGAAGCTCTGGGTCTACTTCGCCTTCGGCGTCTGGTTCACGATCACCTACTCGATCGTCTCCCACTGGATCTGGAGCCCGCACGGCTGGCTCTTCAGGGGAACGCTCACCGGCGGCGTCGGCATGCAGGACTTCGCCGGCTCGACCGTCGTCCACTTCCAGGGCGCGCT
>JANMWV010000220.1:0-4396 GCA_031394165.1 Actinomycetes bacterium | reverse complement strand
ATCGCCGGCGTGGTGCTTGAGCGCCTTCACGGTCGCCACGAGCACGACGGCGTCGGGCCGGAGCTTCCCGGCGCGGCAGACGATATGGAAGAACTTTTCCATGCCCATGTCGGAGCCGAAGCCGCTCTCGGTGACGACGTAGTCGCCGAGCTTCAGCGCGACGCGGTCCGCGACGAGCGAGTTGTTGCCGTGCGCGATGTTCGCGAACGGCCCGCAGTGGATCAGCGCAGGCTGGCCCTCGAGCGTCTGCACGAGATTCGGCTTGATCGTGTCCTTGAGCAGCACGGTCATCGCGCCGGCGGCCCTCAGCTGCTCGGCCGTGACCGGCTCGCCGTCGAAGGTTTGCGCGACGGTGATCGCGCCCAGCCGCTTGCGCAGGTCCTGCAGGTCGGCGGCGACGGCGACGATCGCCATCACCTCGGACGCGGCGGTGATGTCGAAGCCGGTCTGGCGCACGTAGCCGTTCGCACGGCCCCCGAGGCCGACCGCGACGTCGCGCAGCGCGCGGTCGTTGATGTCGAGGCAACGGCGCCAGCTGATCGAGAGCGCGTCGATGCGCAGCTTGTTGCCGTGCAGGATGTGCGCCTCGAGCATCGCGGCGAGCAGGTTGTTCGCAGCGCCGATCGCGTGGATGTCGCCGGTGAAGTGGAGGTTCATGTCCTCCATCGGGACGACCTGGGTGTAGCCGCCGCCCGCCGCCCCGCCCTTGATGCCGAAGACGGGGCCGAGCGACGCCTCGCGGAGGCAGAGCACCGGGTTCTTGCCGATGTGCCCGAGGCCCTGCGTCAGGGACACGGACGTCGTCGTCTTGCCTTCGCCTGCCTTCGTCGGCGTGATCGCCGTGACGTCGATCAGCTTCCCGTCCGCCTTGCCCGCGAGCCGGTCGAGCACGCCGAGGTCGATCTTCGCCTTGTAACGCCCGTAGGGCTCGATCTCGTCGGGGAGGAGGCCGGCGGCCTCGGCGATCTCGGCGATCGGCCGGAGCTGCGCCTCCTGGGCGATCTCGAGCGAGGACGGCATCTGTGTCGCCACGTCAGTCCTTTCGGTGCTGATAACCGTTCAGAATATGTCTAGTATATCTGTGGTGGCTCAGGTGCTTCAACCCACATCGCTCGCCGAGAAGGCGTACCACGCGATCCGGGAGCTGATCGTCTCACTCGAGCTCGCGCCGGGCTCGGTGATCGACGAGCGGGAGCTGATCGAGCGGCTCGAGATCGGGCGGACGCCCGTCCGCGAGGCGCTGCGGCGCCTCTCCCAGGAGCGGCTCGTGGAGGTCTACCCGCGGCGGGGGATGTTCGTCACGGCGGTCGACGTCCGTGAGCTCGCGCGGCTCTCGGAGGTGCGCGCCGTGCTCGAGCCCGAGGCCGCGCGCCTGGCCGCGACCCGCGCGACGGACGACGACCGCGCCACGATCGCGTCCCTGCTGGACGAGCTCGGGGCCGGCGGCAGCGACGACCGCGAGCTGATGGCGCTCGACGAGCGGATCCACCGCACGATCTACCGCGCCGCACAGAACGACCTGCTGGAGGCCACGCTCGAGCAGTACTACGTGCTGGCGCTGCGGATCTGGATGATGGCGCTCGATCGGCAGCACGAGCTGGAGGATGCCGTCCAGGAGCACCGGACGCTGCTCGAGGCGATCCGCGACGGCGACGCGGAGCGCGCCGCGACCACGATGAGTTCCCATGTCCAGAACTTCGAGCAGGCGATGCGTCGCGTGCTCCTGACTGTGTGAGGGTGCGACACCGTGAGTGACTTCCCCGCAACAGCGAAATGCGTCGTGATCGGCGGCGGCATCGTCGGCAACAGCCTCATCGGCCATCTGGCCGAGCTCGGCTGGCGCGATCTCGTCCAGCTCGACAAGGGACCGTTCCCGAACCCGGGGGGCTCCACCGGCCACGCGTCGAACTTCATCTTCCCGGTCGACCACTCGAAGGAGATGACGCAGCTGACGCTCGACTCGATGCGCCAGTACGACGACGCGGGGACGCTGATCGAGAGCGGCGGCATCGAGGTGGCGCGCACCGAGGAGCGCATGGAGGAGCTGCGCCGCCGGATGGCGTCGGCGAAGTCGTGGGGCGTCGAGCCCGTCTCGCTCGTGACGCCGGCCGAGGTGAAGGAGCTCGTCCCGTTCATCGACGAGTCGGTGATCGTCGGCGGCTTCTACTCGCCCTCGGTCGCGGTCGTCGACTCGCTGCGCTTCGGCACGATCATGCGCGAGCGCGCGCAGGCGCTCGGCGCCGTGCAGATCTTCCCGAACACCGAGGTGCTCGGTATCGACGTCAAGGACGGCCGCGTCAAGCGGGTGCGCACGAACCGCGGCGACGTCGAGGCGGAGTACGTGGTGATCGCCTGCGGCGTGTGGAGCCCGCGCATCGCCGAGATGGCCGGCGCGTCGATCCCGCTCACGCCCGCGGTGCACCAGATGATCGACGTCGGCCCCGTGCCGCGCTTCCTCTCGTCGAAGAGCGCGATCGAGTTCCCCATCGTCCGCGACATGGACACGAACATGTACGAGCGCCAGGACGGGCAGGGCCTCGAGGTCGGCTCGTACGCCCACCGGCCGATCCTCCACGAGCCCGACGAGATCCCGTCGATCGAGGAGGCGTCGCTCTCGCCGACGGAGCTGCCGTTCACGCAGGAGGACTTCGAGGTGCAGCTGGAGCATGCGCTCGAGCTCGTGCCGGAAATCCTCGGCGACGAGTCCGTGGGCATCAAGTACGCGATCAACGGCCTGCTGTCGCTGACGCCGGACGGGCTGCCCCTGCTCGGCGAGACGCCCGAGGTGAAGGGCCTCTGGTCGGCCGCCGCGGTGTGGGTGAAGGAAGGCCCGGGCGTCGGCAGGGCGCTGGCCGAGTGGATGGTGAAGGGCCAGCCGGAGATCGACCTCCAGTCGTCCGACATCGCGCGCTTCTACGACGAGCAGCGGACGCCGGAGAACGTGAAGGCCCGCGCCGCGGAAGGCTTCAACAAGACGTACGGCATCGTGCACCCGGGCGAGCAGTGGGCTTCGAACCGCGACGTGCGCCGGTCGCCGTACTGGGAGCGGGAGCAGAAGCTTGGCGCCGTGTTCTACGAGGCGGCGGCCTGGGAGCGCCCGCACTGGTACGAGTCGAACGCGAAGCTCGTCGAGGAGTACGGCGTGCAGACGCGCGAGCACGAGTGGGACGCGCGCTGGTGGTCGCCGATCATCAACGCCGAGCACCTCGCGATGCGCGACCGTGCAGCGATGTTCGACCTGACCGCGTTCTGCATCTTCGACGTGCAAGGCCCGGGCGCGCTCGACGTCGTGCAGCGGGTCTGCGCGCGCCAGATGGACGTGCCGAACGGGCGCGTCATCTACACGCCGGTGCTCACGCAGGGCGGCGGCTTCAAGTCCGACCTGACGATCATGCGCATGGACGACGAGGTGTTCCGCGTCGTCACCGGCGGCGCGCACGGCATGGCCGACAAGAAGTGGTTCGCCGACCACCTGCCCGCGGACGGCTCGGCGACGATCGACGACCTCACGTCGAAGCAGACGACGCTCGGCCTCTGGGGCCCGCGCGCGCGCGACATCCTCGCCGCCGTGACGAGCGACGACGTCTCGAACGAGGCGTTCCCGTTCGCGACGTGGCAGACGGTCGACGTCGGCGGCCTAGCGGTGATCGCGTCGCGTATCTCCTACGTCGGCGACCTCGGCTGGGAGCTCTACGTGCCGATGGACGACGGCGCGCAGCTCTGGGACGCTGTCTGGGCTGCGGGGCAGGTGCACGGCCTCGTCCCGGCCGGCATCGGCGTCTACGGCGTGACGGGACGGCTCGAGAAGGCGTACCGCGCGTTCGGCGCCGAGCTCGACGCCGACTACACCGTCGTCGAAGCCGACATGGCGTGGTGGAAGGTGAAGGAGCAGGACTTCGTCGGCAAGGAGGCGCACGTCGCGCACCGTGCAGCGGAGCCCGTCGCGAAGCTCTGCACCCTGACGATCGACGACCACACGTCGCGCAGCGGCGTCAAGCGCTATCCGCTGGGCCGCGAGCCGATCACGACGCCCGACGGGTCGCCGATCGCCGACGCCCACGGCCGCCGCTCGTACGTCACGAGCGCCGGTGCAGGCCCGTCGCTCGGCAAGCACATCCTGCTGACCTATCTGCCGCCGGAGCACGCCGTCGAGGGGACGAAGCTCGCCGTCGAGTACATGACCGAGCTCTTCCCGGTGACCGTCGAGATCGTCGGCTCGCGCGCGCCCTTCGATCCGGACAACGCGAGGATCCGCTCGTGAGGATCCTCGTCTGCGTCAAAAGAGTCCCGATGACCGGCGGCAAGATGGTGTTGACCGCCGACGAGCAGGCGCTCGAGACGAAGCACCTCGGCTTCACGATCAGCCCGCACGAGGAGTGCGCGGTGGAGGAGGCGG
>JANMWV010000185.1:0-7072 GCA_031394165.1 Actinomycetes bacterium | reverse complement strand
TGCAGGCCCTCGCTCCAGCGGCGGCCCTCCTTGATGCGGCCGGTGAACTCGTCGACGATCTTCACCTCGCCGTCCTCGATCACGTACTCGATGTCGCGGTGGTACAGCGACTGCGCCTTGAGCGCCTGGTGGAGGTGGTTGACGAGCTGCGAGTTCTGCGGCGCGTAGAGGTTCTCGATCCGCAGCGCGCGCTCGACCTTCGCGACGCCGTGCTGCGTCATCGCGACCGTCTTGTGCTTCTCGTCGTACTCGTAGTCGGCGCCCGCGTCCTCGGCTGCGCCCTTCGGGTCGCCAGGGCTTGCGCGATGGCCGACGAGGTTCGGCACGACGCGCGCGAAGTCGTAGTACAGCTGCGCCGCGGTCTCCGGCTCGCCCGAGATGATCAGCGGCGTGCGCGCTTCGTCGACGAGGATCGAGTCGACCTCGTCCACGATCGCGTACTGGTGGCCCCGCTGCACGATGCCGTCGAGCGAGACCGACATGTTGTCGCGCAGATAGTCGAAGCCGAACTCGGAGTTCGTCCCGTACGTGACGTCGGCGAGGTACGCCTCGCGGCGCGGATCGAACGCCATCATGTTCTCGATGAACGCGGTGCGCATGCCGAGCGCCTCGAAGACGGGTCTCGTCCACTCGCGGTCGCGCTGAGCGAGGTAGTCGTTCACCGTGACGAGGTGCACGCCGCTTCCGGCGAGCGCGTTCAGGTACATCGCCTGGGTCGCGACGAACGTCTTTCCTTCGCCGGTCTTCATCTCGGCGATGTCGCCCTCGTGGAGGACGACGCCGCCCATCAGCTGGACGTCGAAGAGGCGGACGTCCATCGTGCGCTTGAACGCCTCGCGCACGGAGGCGAACGCCTCGAAGAGCAGCTCGTCGAGAGTCTCCCCGTTCGCGTGACGCTCCTTGAGCGCGACCGTCTTGCCTGCCAGCTCCCCGTCGGAGAGCTGCTCGAACTCGGACTCGAGCGTGCCGATGTACACCGCCTGCTCGGCGAGCCGCTTGAGGCGCCGGCCTTCGCCGACGCGGAGCACCTTTTCGAACGAACCAAGTTGCTGCGCCATCCGGGGACAGGGTACCGACCTCTGGGCGTTAGAGAGGCGAGGCCCGGACCTCCCAGAGGTCGCCGTCGAGGCGCTCGGCCTGGACGACGTAGTCCTCTCCGTCCGCGGCCTCGCCTGCGTGCTCGAGCGCGGGGATGTGGCCGCTCCACGGCTCTCCGTCGACACGCACGTCGAGTGAGCCGCCGACCGAGGCGAGCTCGATCTCGTCGCCGCCCGAGAACTGGACCTCGAGCACGTCGATCCCGCGGGCGGCGACCGACCAGAGGTCACCCTCCCCGCGGCGGGCGACGACGCGGTACGGCGGCTCGACATGCAGCTCGACCGCGTCGGCGAACGGCGAGAGATCCGCATCGCCCTGCTCGGTGTCGACGATCACGTCGCCGTTCGCGAGCGTCGCGAACTCGACGGCGTCGCCGCCGACGCCGGGCGCGTGCACGGAGACGACGGCGTCGTACTCGCCGGGACGCGCCATCGCGCGGCGCCAGACTCCCACGACATCGTCGGCCGGATAGGTGCCCGCGTACGGATCGACGGGTTGCGGTTCGGTTGGCTCCGGCTCGTGCACCTCGTCCAGCTCCGCTTCGCGCAGCAGCTGCTCGTTCAACGTCTCCCTCTGGCGGCGAAAGAGCCCCACGTTCAGAGCGCCGCCGCGCGAATTTCCCAGAGATCGCCGTCGAGCCGCTCGGCGTGCACCGTGTACTCGCGCCCCTCCCGTGCACCGCGCTCGTCGAGCGCCGGCAGTGAGCCGAAGATGCGGGCGTCGTCGACGGTCAGCGTCGTCCCCTCCGCGGTGTGTGCGACGTCGATCGTGTCGCCGTCGACGACGTCGCGCAGCTCGATCACTTCGATACGCCGCCCCTGCACGGCCCACAGCGTCTCATCCTGGCGTGCGGCGCGGGCGCGGTACGGCGCCGGGAGCTCCTGCTCGAGTGCGGCGGCGAGCGGCCCGAGCGAGCCGTCGGGCCCGTCCTCCACGAGCAGCGTCCCGTCGGGCAGGGCGACGAAACGGACGGCGTCGCCGTCGATGCCCGGCGCGTCGGCCGTCACCGTGGCGTCCCATTCGCGCGGACGGTGCAATCCGTGGATGCCCGTCTCCTGCCAGGCCGGCCGCGGATCGAGGCTCGCGGGCACGACGAGCCCGCCCTCGCGCGCCAGCCGTTCGTGCAGCGGCAGGCGCCGCCCGAACAGTCCCACTACTCGTGGACGGGCGCGTCGCCGTTCGCGTGCTTGTCGGCACCGCGCCGCTTCGACGTCTGCTTGTCGCGGCCGTCGCGCACCTGACGCAGCAACTTCTCGGCGAGCTCGTCGATCGACGCCTTCATGTCGCGTGAGGCCTCGCGCGCGCGCAGCGTGTGGCCCTTCATCCGGACCGTCGCCTCGGCAACCTGGTTGTCGGCGACGGAGGGATTGTGCTCGACCGCCAACTCGATCTCGACGCGCGCCTCGTCGTGCACCATCCGGTCGAGCTTGGCGAGCTTGCGCTCGGCGTACGTCCGGATCGCGTCGCTCACGTCGAGGTTCTTGCCTTTGATCTGGAGCTGCATAACGCCTCCTCAGATTGGCTGTCGCGCTCACCCTCACACTACTCACGATCGGCCCCGCAACGCCCGGGCGAAGGTCACGACCTCGACCCTGGCCGCCCCGGCTCGTCGAAGCGCCGATGCCGCCGCGCTCGCGGTCGCACCCGTGGTGTAGACGTCGTCCACGAGGAGCACCGCGCCGGAGACCGCCCGCCGGGGCTCGAAGACACCGGCGACGTTGCGGCGCCGCTCGGACAGCGAGAGGCCACGCTGCCGCCGAGACGCGCGCGCGCGGCCGAGCAGCGGCTCACAAGGGAGGTACCACGCCTCGGCGAGGCTCGCCGCCAGGCGCTCGGCCGGGTGGTAGCCGCGGGTCAGGCTGCGGTCGCCGTCGGGCGGCACGAACGTCACCAGCGCGTCGCCGGGACGGTCGAGCCGCTCGGCCATGACCGCCGCGGCCTCGTCGGACAGACGGCGCAGGCCGCGCTCCTTCCAGCCGGCGACGAGGCGGCGCACCGACCCGTCGTAGACGACGGCGGCGCGCGCCGTGGCGAACGCAAGCCGCCGTCCCGCGCACTCGCGGCAGCGCCGGACGGGCCACGCCGTCGGTGCGCCACAGCGTTCGCAGAGCGGCGGCGCGAGCACGGGCAGCGCCGCGCGGCAGCCCGTGCACAGCTGTGGCCCCCCTGCGCCGCAGACGAGACAGCGCTGCGGCAGGAGCACGTCGAGCACAGCGTCGACGCTAGCCGGGCGATGCGTACGAGTCCGTGCCGACTATGTGTCCGAGAGCGTCTCGGCCTCGACGCGCATCGCGTCGAGCTCCGCGAACGCCTCGCGCCACGTGTCGGTCGACCGCAGCTCGAGGCCGAACGGCGCGACGAGGTCGGCGGGCGACGCCGAGCCGCCGGCGCCCAGCAGCTCGAGGTACTTCGGCGCGAACGCCTCCGGATCCTCGCGATAGCGGCGGTGGAGAAGCAGCGCGACGAGCTGCGCGAACGAGTACGCGTAGGTGTAGAAGCGCACATGGATGAAGTGCGGGATGTACGACCAGCCGAACGCGTAGCCCTCCGGCATCGCGAGAGAGTCGCCGTAGTACTTCGAGTTCTCCTCGACCCACAGCTCGTTCAGCCGCTCGACGCCGAGTGCGAGCCCTTCGCCTCGCACGCCGTACGCGCGCTGCTCGAAGCGCGCGAGCACGACCTGGCGGTAGATCGCTGCGAACGCATTCTCCAGCCGGTCAGCGGCGAGCGACGCGCGTGTCCCCGCATCGGCTTCGTTCTCGAGCAGATAGTCGTCGGCGAGCGACTGCGCGAACGTCGACGGCACCTCCGCCATCGGTATGCCGCAGCGGTGCGAGCGCCAGTTCTGCCGCTCGAGCGACAGGACGTTGTGCGTCGCATGGCCGAACTCGTGCGCGAGCGTGCTGACGTCGCGCAGCCGGTCGGTGAAGTTCATCAGGACGTAGGGGAGGATCTGCTTCGACACGGCCGTGCAGTAGGCGCCGGGCGCCTTGCCGGCGCGACTGCCGGCGTCGACGTGGCCGGCGTCGAGGCAGCCGCGGAAGATCTCGGCGAGCTTCGGCGAGAAGCGACCGAACGACGTGTCGACCACCTCCACCGCCTCGGGCCAGGAGAACGCGCGCGCCTCGCCGATCGGCGCGTACTGGTCGGCGATCTCGAGCCTGTCGAGCCCGAGCAGGCGCGCCTTCGCCTCGAACCACTTGCGGCCGATCCCGTAGCTCTCCTCGGTGGCGGTGAGCATCGCCTCGACGGTCTCGTCGTCGAGCTCATTGCCCATGTTCGTCGGCTGCATCGGGTTCGTGAAGCCGCGCAGGCGGTCGACCGTCAGCCGGTCGCCGACGAGCGCGTCGTAACAAGCGGCCAGCACGTCGGCACGCGGCTTGAGCCCTGCGAAGAGCGCGTCGACGGCCTTCAGCCGGATCGCGCGGTCGTTGCGGTAGAGGCACGAGAGCAGCTCGCTCACCGTGTGCAGCCGCGCGCCGTCACCGCTGTCGAACGGCACCTCGAGCGTCGAGACCTGGCGATCGTGCAGCGACTGCCACGACGACACGACGGAGCGTCGCGCGTTGAGCGCCTGCTCCTCCGGCTCGCTGAGGACGTACGGCTTCTCTTCCCGCTCGACGCGCAGCTTGTGCGCGTACGGAGCGAGCTCGTCGGACGCGAGCAGCGTCTCCGCCGCGTCGTCGTCTAGCGCGATCCACTCGAGGCCGAGGAAGAGCTTGTCGTTCTCGATGTCGCCGCCGCGGTCGCGGCCGATCGTCGTGAGGTCGTTCGCCTCTCCGTCGGTCGCGTCCATGCTCAGGCGCAGGAAGGTGTAGACCTGGAGCCGCGAGAGATCCTGCCCGAGCTCGTCCGCCTCGTCGAGCAAGGCGCGCAGGCCGGCCGCGTCGAGCGAGGCGGTCTTGCCGCGGTAGCGTTGCGCGAAGTCCGTGGCCCGGTCGACGAGCGTCGCCCAGCCGGCGCGCGCCTCGTCGGCGCTCGCGCAGAGGTCGGAGAGATCCCAGCGCACGTCCTCGGTGCGCGATTCGGTCGTCGCCATCGCGCGGACTCTAGTCGAGTGCGTAGCCGTCCCGAAGCGGAAGGCCCGCCCGCTCCCGCAGCCGGTTGTCGGCCTCCAGCAGCTGCTCCGCGTCGCCGATGTCGCGCCACTCGCCCTCGAAGCGGTAGCCGTAGACGGGAGCCCGCGGGACGAGCCAGGCGACGAAGCGGCCCGGCTGGTCGGGTGAGTTGCCCTCGTCGAGGTAGCGCCGCACGAGCGGAACGTGCGCGCGGTGGAACAGATACGTCGCCGTCGCGACGAGTGTCGTCCGGGGATGCTCCGGCTTCTCGACGAACGACGCGAGACGGTCGTCCTCGTCGAGCTCGACTGCGCTGTACCTGCGCACGAGCTCCACGTCGCCGACATCGTAGAGCGCCACGGCGCTTGCCTCGCCCTTGCCGCGCCACCAGCGTGCGTAGTCGGCAACGCTGAAGTCGAACAGGTTGTCGCCGGCGACGACGAGGAGGTCCTCGCCCTCGAGCTCCGCCTGCTCGATGACGAAGCTGATGTCGCCGATCGCTCCGCGCCGGTCGTCGTCGCTCGTCGTGCCGTCGTCGTGGACGTCGAGTCCCTCGTGGCCTTCGGCCCAGCGCGAGAACAACGCAGCGAACTTGTGGTTGGTGACGACGTGCACGCCGTCGACCTCGTCGACCTCGCGGATCCGGTCGAGCAGGTGGTCGATCATCGGTCGGCCGCCCACGGGTAGCAGCGGCTTGGCAACCGTCTTCGTCAGCGGGTAGAGCCGCGTCGCATAGCCCGCAGCGAGGACGATCGCCTTCATGCAGCGGCGCCCGAGCGGGCGAGCGACGCTGCGTACGGTGCGCGGTGCACGCCCTCCTCGGTGACGATCGCGACGATCAGCGCGGCCGGCGTGACGTCGAACGCGGGGTTGCGCGCGACGAAGCGCGTCGTCACCTCGGCGGGATCGCGCTCCTCGATCGGGATGTCGTAGCCCGTCGCCGTCGCGAGGTCGACCGTCGAGGTCGGCGCGACGACGTAGAACGGGATGTCGTGATGGGCCGCGAGCACGGCGAGAGAGTACGTGCCGATCTTGTTCGCCGTGTCGCCGTTCGCCGCGATGCGGTCGGCACCGGTGACGATCAGGTCGACCTCGCCACGGGCCATCAGCGACGCCGCCGCCGAGTCGGCGATCACGGCATGCGGGATGCCGACCGTCTCGAGCTCCCACGCCGTGAGCCGCGCGCCCTGCAGCAGCGGCCGCGTCTCGTCGACGAGCACGCTCTCGAGCAGGCCGCGCTCCCACGCCGTGCGCAAGGCGCCGACCGCCGAGCCGTAGCCGCCCGTCGCGAGCCCGCCTGCGTTGCAGTGGGTCAGCGCCCGCGTGCCCGGCTCGAACAGCGCTGCCGCGTGCGCGGCCATCCGCCTGCAGCGGTCGACCTCCGCGCGGTGCAGGGCGCGCGCCCGCTCGGGCGTCGGGTCGGCACGCATCTGCGCGAGCGCCCAGAAGAGGTTGACGGCCGTGGGGCGCGACGACGCGAGCTCGTGCTCGGCCGCAGCGAGGTCGCCGCCGCGCAGCGCCGCCAGCGCGAGACCGTAGGCCGCCGCGACGCCGATCGCCGGTGCCCCGCGCACCGCCAGCGTGCGGATCGCCTCGGCAACGTCGGTGGCGGTCTCGCAGACGAGCTCGACTTCCGCGTCGGGCAGGCGCCGCTGATCGAGGAGGACGACCCGCGGGCCGTCCTCCTCGAGGCGCACGATCCTGTCCGGCTCGAGTGGCCGGCTCAGGTGCCTTCGTCCCACGAGGCCAGATACTTCGCCTGCTCGTCGGTGAGGCTGTCGATCTCTGCGCCCATCGTCGCGAGCTTCAGGCGCGCGATCTCGCGATCGATCTCGTCGGGCACCCCGTAGACCTTGCGCTCGAGGCTGGACGCGTTCAGGACGGCGTACTCGGCGGACAGCGCCTGGTTGGCGAAG
>JANMWV010000153.1:0-9133 GCA_031394165.1 Actinomycetes bacterium | reverse complement strand
GGAGCTTCTCCTTGCCGCCGCCGGCGGCGCACCGCTGGACGCGCGGCCCGGGCGGCCCGGGCGGCCCGCCGGCCGGCGGGCCGGCCACGGCGTCGGCGACCGCGTCCGCCTCCCGCTCGAGCGGGTCACTCGCCGGCGGGGCGAGCGCGAGCTGCAGCCAACCCGGCTGCACGGCGGCGGGCGCACGCGCAGGCGAGGCCGGCGACGGCTCCTTTGCCTTGGCCGCCGGCTTCGCCTGCTTCGTCTCGAGCACGGGCTCCTATCCCGCTGCGAACACCATCGCCACCGCCGGGCACCCGCCGGGCAGCGTTGGTGCGACGCCGCGGATGATCGGCCTCGCCGTCGTGCCGCCCAGTGTCTGGACGACCTGCATCGTCCGTGGGCCGACGAGCGCCGGCTCGGCGGCTGTGTCGCCGTTCTTGACGAAGACGAACACGCCGGCCGGGTCGGGCTTCTGCGGCCCGTGCGCGGTCCACGCCTGGTGCAGCGCCGTCGCCGACGCGGCGTCGATCTGGGCGCCGCCGACAGTGAACAGCGCCTTGCCGAGCAGGTGGAACGGTGGGACGAACGTCGCTCCCACCGCGCCGAGCGCGGACGCCATCATCGCGGGTGCGTCCACCGTCCCGGCCGCGGCGGGCGCGGCCGCGGGCGCGGGCGCGGGCGGGGGCGCGGGCGGCGCGGCCACCGTCGCGAGCGCGGACTCGATCAGCTTCACCACCACGGCGTCGTCGCTGAGGGTCGGCTTGATGTTGGCCGCGCTCCCGGCGTCGACGCGGAGCACGAGCATGCACGTCGTCGTCACCGGCGGCGGCTTCGTCACGATCAGGATCGCGCCGTCGGCGCCCGGCCGCACGAGCTGCGGCGGCACCGTCGGCACCGCCTCGGCGGACGCGTGCAGGTCGAACGCCGTCACCGACGACAGCGTCTGCTCGAGCGCCGACAGCCGCGACCGCGCGAGCGCGGTTCCCTCGCTCTGCCCGACCTCGGCGATCGCCGCGTACGCCACGACCTTCGCGGGTTGCACGGCCAGCCAGTCGGAGCGGATCGTCGTGGCGGCGGTCGTCAGCGTCGCCGATCCGCCCGCGAACTCGATCCGGTCGACGAAGCGCGGCGGCAGCTTCTGGAAGACACCCGGTTCGTTCTTCCAGAGGGCGTCGTGGATCATCGTCACCTGCCGGTCGTCGCCGACCGCGAGCTCGTACACGTCGAAGTGCCGCGGCGGCGCCGCCACGGGCACCTGCTCCGGCGCGCACTCCTTGTCCCGCGGGCGACGGAAGAGCACCCAGTTGCGGTGCGGCTTCACGGTCAGCTCGCTCGCCTGCACAACCGGCGGCGGGAACAGAACTCCCTCGGCCGTCTGCGCGAACGCGGGATCTGCAAGTGCGGCCGAGATGATCGCGAGACCGGCCCGTGCAAGCGTGTTCGCCTGGTTGCCGGTGACGAGCACGTCGGGGTTCGCGGTAAACGTCCCGAGCGGCACCACGTACGAGTTCTTCAGATGCGTGAGCGCGACGCCGACCTTCGCAGTCACGGGATTTCCGTCCCAGGTGACGTGGAAGTCGAAGCCGATGCCCGTGCCGCCGACCGGCTCGATCGTGACGTCCAGCGTCGGTGGCGCGTTCGGCAAGTCGGAGAGGACGATCGTCACCTGCCGCTGGAAGGCGCCGGAATGTGACGAGTGCTGCCCGGCGATCTGCACGGTCGAGACGCCGATCCCGGAGAGGGTGCCGGAGACACGGCGGCCGGAGGCGAGCGCCGGCGTGATCTGGTCGACCCGGAAGTCGCCGCGCAGCTCCTGAGTCAGCACCGTCGGCTTCGCCGCCGGCATCGCGAGCTCGAGCGTCAACTGCACCGAGGTCAGGTCGCCGAGGCCGAGCTCGAAGGGGTTGCGGTCGCAGCCCATCGTCGTCCACAGCCCGACGACGCGCGTCTGCGCGGGCTGCTGCGGCTCGAAGACGCCGATCTTCGCTCCCCCGGCGGTCGCGTCGAACGTCCGCAGGTTCGCCACATAGGCCGACGCCTCCTGCGCGACGGCGCCGAGCCGCGTGACGAGCATTTCGTTCGGCGGCGCCGGCGGCGCCTCGTTGGCGTGGGCCGCCGCCACCTCGCCGAAGAGGTGGAAGTCGGTCGCCTTCGTCGTCCCGAGGGTCGCCATGCCGCGCGCGAGGTCGGTCAGCTTGACGAAGTGCTGCGCCTCGGTCGTGCCGGCGAAGTGGAACCGGCCGCCGCCGCTGGGGCCGACCTCGCTGCGCCCGGCGCCGTGAATCGCGAAGCCCGGCGTGGGGGCGACGTACGAGGCGCGGTTCAGGAGCTGCGGGGTCGCCAGGGCCGAGGGCGTCAGCTGGACGTGGCCGTCCCAGCCGGTACCCGCGACCTTCGGCGCGGCGCGGACGATCTCCCCGTCCGGCACGAGGATCTCGACGGCCTGCTTCGCCGCCGGGTCGTCGAGCCCCGCGAGCAGCGAGATCCGGTCCATGTGCTGGGCCTCCTCGAGCGCGTGCGGGACGTAGTCCGGCCGGACGACGCAGAACGTCAGGTCGACGCCTGCCCCGAGCAGGCGCCGCACCTGCTCGTTGACGGTCGTGTCGAGCCCGACCGGCAGGTAGCCGGCCGAGGGCAGCTCGACGATGCCGCCGTCGATCAGCACGCGGCTCGACACCTGCCGGATGCCGATGGGACGGAGGCCGACCGCGCGGATCGGCACGTCGAGCGCGGCGGCGCGCAGCGTCGCCTCGTCGGTCGCGCTCAGCAGCCGCGAGACCATCGCCTCGTTGAGCACGAGCCGGTGCAGCGGTGCGGCGGCCGGCAGGATGTCGCGCAGCTGGCACTGGAACTGCAGCACCTGCGCGAGGAAGACTGCGAGCGGGCGCATCGCCATCCTGCCCGCCCAGTAGCGGCGCGGCGGCGTCTCGATCAGCTCGCGCCGGGCCGTCCACTCGTCGAGGAACTGCGTCGCTCCTCCCGAGCGCGCGAGCACGGCGAGCGCGACGTCGTTCGGCCCGGGCGCGCAGGCGCCGTGGCACCACACCGTCGTGGTGAGATCGGCGCCGGTGAGCAGCGACGCGAAGTCGGCGGTCTCGTCGGCGAAGCGCGCTGCCGCAAGCCGCGAGCGCAGGTGGAGCGGCGCCAGCGTGACCGCGCTCGAGCCCGGCAGCGCGTGCCGCGGCGTGAACGGCCAGGCGCGGACGGCGATGCCGTCGAGACGGCGCGGGCGCTGGACGCTCGTCGCGCACGCTTCCTCGCAGAGCGTCCCGAAGACGAAGTCCTCGCCGCACAGCGCCTCGGCGAGCGCGATCGTGATCAGGTAGAAGCCGGGCGTGTCGACAACGGTCGTCGACCCCGGCGGCGCGGTTGCCACGCTCTCGGCGATGCAGTCGGCGAACTCGCCCTTGCCGATTCCGCGCCGCCGCAGGATCAGCAGGCGCAGCCGCTCCGTCTGGTCGATCAGCGTCTGGACGTCGATCGTCACCGACTGCGGCAGCAGCAGCACGCGTCCGAGCGGGTCGATCGCGAGGCCCGGCGAGAGCGAGATCGCGTCGCCCGACGCCTCGTCGACGTTGAAGCCGTGGACGACCCCGGAGCCGCCGGCCACGTTCGAGAGCCACGTCAGCTGCCGGAAGTAGCCCTGCTCGACGTCGAGGTCGTCGGCGCGCAGGAACTTCCCGTCGTAATAGTTGAGGCGGGTCAGCGGCGTGCCGGGAGCGACGACCGTCAGCCCGCTCTCCTCGCCGACGAAGACCTGTGGGCCGGTGCCGCCGGAGATGGTCGTTGCCATGGTCAGCTCCCTTTCATCAAGACGAAGTCGTCGCCGCCGCGCAGCGCGCGCTGCTCGGCGGCGGGGATGGGCGCGGGGCCGGTGCCGAGCGCGAGCACGCGGATCTGCTTGCCGGTCGGCAACGCGGCGAGCGTGAGCGTGATCGTCGTGCCGGCAGCGTCGAGGGCGGCCGTCTTCACGTTCTGCGGCTTCCAACCGCCGTCGAGTGCCGTCACCGCGAACTGCGCAGGCGTGACGGTGTCGCCGTCGAGCGGAGCGGTCGCGGTCAGCGTGACGGTCTTTGCGCCCGTGTCGAGCGCGACGTTCGAGAACGTGACGCCGCCGTCGGGGCCTTCAGGCCCGGCGAGCAGCTCCTGGATCGCCTGCGTCGCGAGCAGCGACCGCCGGCCGTCGTAGCCGACGGTCCCGGCGCCGAGCGTCCAGCCGGTGCCGTCGCTGCCGCCGGGATCGAGCCGGATCCCCGTCACGAGCGCGAGCAGGACGCCCTCGTCCTCGGGCGCGGGATAGCGCGTCGCCGGCTCGTCGGGCAGCTGCTCGGGCTGCAGGTCGATCGTGTCGAGCACGGCCAGCTCCTGGAGCGCGGCGAGGAACGCCGCCGGCCGGTCGGCTGCCGCGAGGGCGGCGGTGCGTGCGTCGAGGGCCGGCTGGTCGGCGGGCAGCGTCGGCGGCTCGAGGCCGAAGAGCACGCGCAGCCGGTGGTAGCCCGGTGCCCTCTGCGCGGGTGGCGCACCGGGGACGAGCCGGATGTCGACCGTCTCGAAGGTCCGCGAGTACGCCGTCTCGGAGGTCATCCCCGAGCACGGCTCCGCCAGCGCCGGCACCGCCCGCATCGGACAGGTCGCGTAGCGGGCGATCACGTACGCGTCGAACGCGACGCTGCCGCCCTCGCCCGGAGCGCCGACGTCCTCGGCGTGCTGCGCGTACCACGCGGCGACGCTGAGGCAGGCGGGGTCGTCGAGGTGGAGCTCCCGGCCCGCGCCGTCGAGCGCCAGCCCGCGCTCGACGCGGATCTCGCCGCTCGAGACGGAGACGCCGAGGCCCCAGACGACGCCGTCGCGGTGCAGCCACGCGTTGTGCAGCCGCTGCTTGCCGTGGTGGAAGCCCTGCTCGACCTCGAAGTCGTCGACGCCGAGCAGCATGCCGAAGTGGAACCGGAGCGCCGTGTACGGGTCGGCCGGCAGCGCGCCGCCGTCGCCGGTGCCGCAGTCGGCGAACGTGTGCGGGATCGTCGTGTCGAGCGTCGACATCGTTCCTCCTAGCCGTCGCCGCGCAGTGCGTTCAGGACACGGGCGGAGCCGTTGCGCGCCGCGGCGTCGAGCAGTTCGGTGTCGAGCTTCACGCGCTGCTCGAGCAGTGCGACGTCGTGGTCGCTCTGCGCCAGCTCCTCGAGCTTGGCCGCGAGGGCGTTCGCGGCCGTGCTCATCGCCGTCGACGCCGTGGCCAGCTTCGCGGGCGTCGAGTTCGTCTTCAGATCGTTGAGGATCAGGGCGGCCTCGTCGAAGGCGGCGAGCAGCGACCAGCTCGAGTCCGGCGCCGTCACCTCCCACGCGTCGAGCTTCGACTCGTCGAAGGCCGCGAGCCCGGCGATCGCCGTGTTCGCGTCGGTGACCGCCTTGGTGAGGTTGACGATCGTGTCGAACGGCGTCAGGCCGACGGCCACCTCGGTCTGGCCGCGGTCGAGATTCGCCTGCGCGGTCGCCAGGTCGTCGCGCGCCTGCTCGTCCGCCTCCGCATTGGTGACCTGCGCCTTCGCCGGGTTGACGAGGGTGGCGTCGAGCATGCGGTTCTTCTCGGCGAGCGGCAGCGCCGGCGCGGCGGCGATCGACGCGAGCAGCCCGAGCGCACGGTTGAGCCGGTCCTGCCCCGCGGTCACCGCCTCGCGGAACGCCGCCTCCGCCCGGTCGTAGGTGGTGCGCAGCGGCGCCGCCTCGCCGGCGATGCCGCGGTCGGCCTCCTGCTTCGCGTCGAGGTCGTCCTGCGCGGCGTCGCGCCGTGCCTCGATCGCGGCGAGCCGCGCCTGCTCGCGTGTCTCGCGCTTGCGGACGTGTGCGAGCAGCGTGGCGTCGAAGCCCGCCTCGGCGCGCGTCTTCGCGTCCGTGAAGAGCTGGCCGGCGAGCGTGTCGATCGCGGTCTGGCTGACGTCCTTGACCGGTGTCGCAAGCGACGCGGCCTGCCACGCCTGGTGGTCGGCCGCGGCCTTTTGCGCCGTCGCGAACGCCGCCGTCACGCCGACCGAGCGGGTCGTCGCCGCTCCGAGGCTGTCGAGCTGGACGTCGATCTGGCTCTGCACGGTGTCGAGCTGCACCTGCAGGTCGACCGCCTTCGCCTGGCCGGCGTTCAGCTGGATCAGCAGCAGCTCGAGGTCCGCCGCGGCCGCCTCCGCGTCGGCCGGCATCGCCGCGGCGGCGATCTCCAGGCGCTTCTTCGCGATGTCGCTCTGCAGCTTGGCGATCGCGGCCGCGGTGTCGTCGCGGTCTTGCTGCCTGACCTGGAGTGTCGACTGGGCCGCGGCGAGCGCGCTCCCGGACGCGGTCTTGTCCTGCGTCACGCGGGTCAGGTCGTTCGTGGCGAATTCGAGCAAGGTCGTCATCGAGTCCTCCTAGTGGGCGGAAGCGGGGAATGGGCGGCCGCTCTTCTCGTACTCGCGCCGGAGCGAGCGGTCCAGGTGGCTACGGCGGATCACGCCGCCGTCGGCGGCTGCAAGGAAGCCCGCGGCGACCGCGGCGTTGCGGATCAGGCCGCCGACGAGGGGGTAGCGGGCGGCGAGCTCGGTCACGTCGACGTCGTCCGCCACCGGCGCCTCGGCCGGAAGATGGCAGGTCCAGAGCGCCTCGCGTTCCGGCCGGGCCGGCTCCTCGAGCTCGATCACGAACTCGAGCCGCCGGATGAACGCCGGGTCGACGTTCTGCCGCAGGTTGGTCGAGAGAACTGCGAGCCCCTCGAACCGCTCGAGCCGCGTCAGCAGGTACGCGGTCTCGAGATTGGCGTACCGGTCGTGCGCGTCCGACACCTCGGTGCGGCGGCCGAACAGCGCGTCGGCCTCGTCGAAGAAGAGCACGGCCTGCGACCGCTCGGCGGCGTCGAAGACCTCGGACAGGTTCTTCTCCGTCTCGCCGATCCACTTGGAGACGATGCGCGCGATGTCGACGAGCAGCAGGTCGACGCCGAGCTCGTGGGCGAGCACCTCGGCCGAGAGCGTCTTGCCGGTGCCGGGCGGCCCGCTCAGCAGCACGCGAACGCCGCGCGCGCCGGGGCGGCCGGCGAGGAAGTTCCACTCGTCGAGGACGAGGCTCTGGTGGCGCAGCCGCTCGGCGGCCTCGCGCAGCCGCCGCCTCGTCTCGTCCGGGAGGACGAGCGAGTCCCAGGTCGCCGTCGGGTGGATCAGCCGGACGCCGCCGGAGAGCGAGAGCCCGGCGCGGGCACGGACGGCGGCAGCGACCTCCGCCGGCCCCGGCAGCCGCCCGTCGAGCGCGCGGATCGTGCGCACGTCGGCGGCCGCGGCCTGCGCGAAGGAGGGCTCGACGACGCCGCGGGCGGCGAGCAGCGGTGCGTGCGCCGCTAGCTCCGGCAGCGCCTCGCTCCACATCCGCCGCCGCGCCGGCGCGGGCAGCGGCTCCGCGTGCACCGCGAGCACCGGGCGGCGCGCGACGACGGCGATCGTGCCCGTGCGCACGCACAGCACGACCGGCCCCGGCTGGTGCGAGAGGTCGGGCTCCGCGAGCCGGGACGCATCCTCGGGCGGCGGCAGCCGCAGCACGGGGACCTCGCCGCGGACGAGCGCGTGCAGGCACGCGAGCCGAACGGTCGCGGCGGAGGCGCCGGGCGCGAGCGGGATTCGCACGCCACGGTCGGTGAGTGCGACGCCCCGGTCGAGCGCGACGTTCTCGCTCTCCGCCGACACGAGCACCGTGCACGTCGTCGCGGCGGCGATCGCCGCCACCGCGCGCGCCGACGCGGGCGCCGCGAGCCAGTCCTCGAGTCCCGCGCGGGCGGTCGGCGTTCGGTCGGCGCGGGCGTCTGCCGGCCAGGCGTCGACACCGTGCAATGCCGACCAGAGCGCCTCCCCGGTGCGCAGGCTGCGCTCGAAGAAGGGGCCGTCGCGGTCGACGACGAGGGCGCCGGCGCCTGTGGCGCGACCTGTCTCGACCGCGGTGCGCAGGAGCGCGCGCTCCTCGTCGTCGCGGCAGAGAAGCCGCGCGGCGAGGCCGAGCGTCGGCCACGGCTCGCCCTGCGGGTGCAGTTGGCGGAGCAGCGCCGCGTAGCCCTCGTGCTCCTCGGGCAGGCCCGCGAGCAGCAGGAGGTCGACCTCGAGCGGCGAGAGGAGCAGTCCGTCGGCAAGGCGGCGCAGCGCCTCGCACTCCCCGGCCGGCGACGCGGCCGCCATGCGCTCGAGGAACGCCCGCGAGTCGCCGCTCAGTCCGGGCACCTCCTCGAGTACCGCTGCGAGACGAGTCGCGAGGGCGGCCACCGCTGCTCCGAGACCGTCCTCACGCATAGACGAACCTCACGACGACGCCGAGCCACGGCAGCCAGCCGGGGTCGAGGTCGAGCCCGGCACGCCGGACGTCGATGTCGAGCTCCTCGAGCGCGAGGCGCAGCTCGATCCAGCCCGGCTCCGCGACCACCTCGGCGCGCCGGGCGCAGACCGCTGCGACGAGCCCCGGCTCGGGCTCCTGCTCGAGCAGCGCCGCGAGCCGGGCTGCCATCGTCTCCGCCACGGCGGTGAGCGCGGCCAGCTCGTCGTCGGAGGGCGGCTCGCCGTCGTCCGACGGCGGCAGCTCGTCCGGCTCGAGGCCGGCGAACGCGAGCGCGGCGGGATCGGCCTCGTCCAGAGCAGGGAGGAGGACGAGCGCCAGCCGGTGCAGCGTCCAGCGCAGGGTGCGCGAGCGGAGCGGCTCCAGCTCCCCGAAGAGTTGCAGGACGAGCGGCAGCAGGAAGAGCAACCCGCCTGCGTCGGTCCAGGCGCGGACGCGCTCCTCCGGGATGGCGTCGGGCGGGGCATCCTCCGGGTGCTGCGGAGCGGCGGCGGCCGGGGCGTCGCCGGCGTGTTCCTCTGGTGTCGGCGGGGTGTCCGCGGCGGATTGCCGGGCTGTCGTCTCCCCGGGCGTCGCAGCCGCGTCACCGGTGCGTCCGGCGGCAGGCTCGTGCTCGGCGTCGGCCGAGGCCAGCACCGAGCGGCTGTCCGTCGTACGTCGGTGTCGTTCGCCGGCGGGCAGACGCGGCGTCTCGCGCGGCGCGTCGAGGCGGGTGCTCAGCGCGGTGAGCAGCTCCGCGGCCGCGTCGGCGTCGCCGCCGGCTGCCAGCGACGCCGGATCGGCCTCGAGCGCGACGAGGGCCGCGAGCGCGCGCCGCGAGGCG
>JANMWV010000143.1:0-1558 GCA_031394165.1 Actinomycetes bacterium | reverse complement strand
TGCCGTGGTCGCTCGGCGGCTCGTCGGGCTTCTACGCGGCGGTGATCCAGGCCGTTGCCGACCGCTACGAGATCGACACCTCGCTCCCGTGGCAGGACCTGACGATCGAGGATCAGGATCTGTTCCTCTACGGCACCGAGGGCGAGAAGGTCTACGTCCAGTACCGGAACCGGATGGGCCGGCGGCGCCAGTACACGCTCGCTTTCGACGGCATCGTCTCGAGCCTCGAGCGCCGGTACCGCGAAACGGACTCGTCGCAGCAGCGCGAGCGGATCGAGGAGTACATGTCGCTTCGCCCCTGTCCGGTCTGCAAGGGCGCGCGGCTCAAGCCGGAGGTGCTGGCCGTCACGGTCGGGAAGCGCTCGATCCACGACTTCTCGCAGATGTCCGTGAACGTGGCGCTGGCGTTCCTCGACGAGCTCGGTCTCACGGCGACCGAAGAGCTGATCGGCCACCGGATCGTGAAGGAGATTCGCGAGCGGCTGACGTTCCTCGACGACGTGGGCGTGGGTTACCTGACCCTCGATCGTGCCGCCGCGACGCTCTCGGGCGGCGAGGCGCAACGGTTGCGGCTCGCAACGCAGATCGGCTCGCAGCTCGTGGGCGTGCTCTACATCCTCGACGAGCCGTCCATCGGTTTGCACCAGCGCGACAACGCGCGGCTGATCGGCACGCTCGAGCGACTGCGCGACATCGGCAACACGGTGGTCGTCGTCGAGCACGACGAGGAGATGATGCGGCGCTCCGACTGGCTCGTCGACATGGGTCCGGGCGCAGGCTTGCACGGCGGCGAGGTCGTCGCCGAGGGTCCCGCCGACAAGGTCGCCCGCAACCGCAAGTCGGTGACGGGCCAGTACCTGTCTGGCCTGCGTTCGATTCCGATCCCGAAGCGGCGCGATGACGACCGCGGCTGGTTCCGTGTGCTCAAGGCGTCGCAGCACAACCTCAAGAAGATCGACGTCGAGTTCCCGGTCGGGAAGTTCATCTGCGTGACCGGCGTCTCCGGCTCCGGCAAGTCGACGCTCGTGAACGACATCGTCTACAAGGCGCTGGCCAACCGGCTCAATCGCGCGCGGACGAAGCCCGGCGCGCACCGCGGCGTTGAAGGCATCGACGCCTTCGACAAGGTGATCGAGATCGACCAGAGGCCGATCGGGCGCACGCCACGCTCGAACCCGGCGACGTACACCGATCTCTTCACGCACATCCGCGAGCTCTACTCGCTGACGCCGGAAGCGAAGGTGCGCGGCTACAAGCCGGGTCGCTTCTCGTTCAACGTGCGCGGCGGACGCTGCGAGACGTGCAAGGGCGACGGGCAGATCAAGATCGAGATGCATTTCCTGCCGGACGTGTACGTCGCGTGCGAGACGTGCAAGGGCGCGCGCTACAACCGGGAGACGCTCGAGGTGCGGTTCAAGGGCAGAACGATCGCAGATGTGCTCGACATGTCGGTCGAGGAGGCGCTGCTGTTCTTCTCGAAGATCCCGAAGGTCAGCCGCCGCCTGCAGACGCTGCACGATGTCGGCCTCGACTACATCAAGCTGGGTCAGCCCGCCAC
>JANMWV010000139.1:0-1505 GCA_031394165.1 Actinomycetes bacterium | reverse complement strand
CTCGCCGAGCTCCCGCGCCTTGTCCGGGTAATCGACGCGGTTCGCATCGGTGTCGGTGCCGAGGTCGACGACGGAGTGCCCGTCGGCCGCGAGGACCTCGAGCAGAGTGTCACGCAGGTGCACGCCACGGTGGTCGAAGGCGACGGCGACGTTCACGGCCTACTCCACGCGCGCGTGCAGCGCAAGCGCACGCGCGACCACGTTGTCGACGGTGTACCCGAACTTCTCGAGCACCGTGTTGCCCGGCGCCGACGCGCCGAAATGCTCGATCGAGATCGAGTCGCCGGCGTCGCCGACCCACTGTCTCCAGCCGAGCGCGACGCCGGCCTCGACGGAGAGCCGCGCCTTGACGTCGGGCGGCAGCACCTCGCCGCGGTAGGACGCCGGCTGCTCCTCGAAGAGATCCCAGCACGGCATGGAGACGACGCGGGTCTTCACGCCCTGCCCGTCGAGCTGCTTGGCCGCGTCGAGCGAGAGCCCGACCTCTGAGCCGGAGGCGATGAGGATCACGTCGGGCAGGCCGTTCGCCTCGGCGGACTCCCACACGACGTACGCGCCGCGGGCCACGCCGTCGCGCTGCGTTCCCTCGAGGGTGGCGAGCTTCTGGCGCGAGAGCGCGAGCCCGACCGGGCCGTCCTCGCGCTCGAGTGCGACCTTCCACGCGCCGACGGTCTCGGTTGCATCGGCAGGACGCACGAGCCAGAAGTGCGGGATCGCGCGCAGCGCGGCGTAGTGCTCGACCGGCTGGTGCGTCGGGCCGTCCTCGCCGAGCGCGACCGAGTCGTGCGTCCACGCCCAGACGACGGGCAACTTCGACAGCGCCGAGATGCGCACAGACGGCCGCATGTAGTCGGAGAAGATGAAGAACGTCGAGCCGTACGGCTTCAGCATCCCGTTGTGCAACGAGATGCCGTTGACGATCGCGCCCATCGCATGCTCTCGGATGCCGAACGCGATGTTCCGGCCGGCGTGCGTCGCGGAGAAGACGCCGCCACCCTTGAACTCGGTCTTCGTCGACTCGACGAGGTCGGCGGCGCCGCCGATCATCGTCGGCGTGTAGGGCTTGAACGCCTCCATCACCTTCGCGCCGGCGTCGCGTGTCGCGACGCTCTCTCCCGGCGCGAACTCCGGTAGGGCGTCGACCCAGCCCGGCCGCGGCTTGCCGGTGTGCACCTGGTCCCAGTCCTCCTTCAGGCCCGGGTACTTCGCCGCCCACGCTGCGAGCTTCAGCTCCCATGCCGTCTCGAGCGCGATGCCGTGCTCGACCCGGTTCATGTGGTCGCGCACGTCGTCGGGCACGAGGAACTTCTCGTCGGGATCCCAGCCGAGCGCCACCTTCGCCGCCCGCACCTCCTCCTCGCCGAGCGGCGCACCGTGCGCGCCGGCAGTGTCGACGGCATGCGGCGCGCCGTAACCGATGTGCGAGCGGACGACGATCAACGAGGGTCTCTCCAGCTCTTGCTGCGCAGCAGCTATAGCGGAGCGCAGCTCCGCGAGGTCGTTCG
>JANMWV010000085.1:0-2433 GCA_031394165.1 Actinomycetes bacterium | reverse complement strand
AGGAGCGGCTTGCGGCGCGAGAGCACGGCGAGCGGCGTGTCGTTGCCCATCGAGCCGACCGCCTCCTCCGCATTCGCGGCGAGCGGCGCGAGGATCACCTTCATGTCCTCCTGCGCGTAGCCGAACAGCAGCTGCCGCGTGCGCAAGGACTCGGACGGCCGAGGCGGGTCGTCGGCGGCCGGCAGGTCGCTCAGGTGCACCGTCTCCTCGTCCACCCACTGCGCGTACGGGCGCTGCGTCGCGATCTCGCGCTTCAGCTCCTCGTCGGGAACGATCCGCCCCTGCGCGAGGTCGACGAGGAAGAGCTTGCCCGGCTGGAGCCGGCCCTTGCGCACGATGTTCTCCGGCCGCTCCTCGAGCACGCCCGTCTCGGAAGCCAGCACCACCCAGCCGTCGGCCGTCTCGTACCAGCGGCCGGGTCGCAGCCCGTTGCGGTCGAGCGTCGCGCCGATCACGCGCCCGTCGGTGAACGAGATCGCGGCCGGGCCGTCCCACGCCTCCATCAGGCAGCCGTGGAACGCGTAGAAGCCGCGCAGGTAGTCGGGAACCTCGTCGCGGCCCTCGTACGCCTCGGGGATCATCATCATCAGCGCGTGCGGCAGCGAGCGGCCGGCGAGCACGAGCAGCTCGAGCACGTTGTCGAACGCCGCCGTGTCGGAGCCGCCCGGCCGGATCACCGGCAGCACCTTCGGCAGGTCGTCGCCGAAGAGCTCGGAGCGCAGCTGCGACTCGCGCGCGCGCATCCAGTTGACGTTGCCGCGCAGCGTGTTGATCTCGCCGTTGTGCGCGATCAGGCGGTACGGGTGCGCGAGCTCCCAGCTCGGGAACGTGTTCGTCGAATAGCGCGAGTGGACGAGCGCGAGCGCGCTCGCGAACAACGGATCTGCGAGATCGGGGTAGTACTTCTCGAGCTGCGGCGCGGACAGCATTCCCTTGTAGACGAGCGTGCCCGACGAGAAGCTCGGCACGGCGAGATCCGGCCCCGCCGCGAGCTCGGCGACGCGGCGGATCACGTAGAGCTTCCGCTCGAACGCGTCCTGGTCGAGGCCGGACGCCGCGCCGATCACGACCTGGCGGATCACCGGCGCGTACGCCCTCGCGGTCTCGCCGATGTGCTGCGCGTCGACGGGGACGTTGCGCCAGGCGAGCAGACGCTGGCCCTCGGCCGCGATCGTGTCCTCGACGAGCTGCTCGAGCTCGGCCCGGCGCGCGTCGTCGCGCGGCAGGAAGCAGACCCCGATCCCGTATGCACCCGCCGGGGGCAGCCCGCCGACGGCCGCGCGGAAGAACGCGTCCGGGATCTGGACGGTGATGCCCGCACCGTCGCCCGTGTTGGCGTCGGCGCCCTCGGCGCCTCGGTGCTCGAGGTTGGCGAGCGCCGTGAGCGCGCGCTGCACCGTCTCGTGCGAGGGCGTCGCGTCGAGGCGCGCCACGAAGGCGACCCCGCACGCGTCGTGCTCGTACGCGGGGTCGTAGAGACCTTGCTTCTGTGGCTGCATCGCCTGTGTTGGTCGGTCGTTCGACAAGATCGGCTTCCTCGCCGTCGAGAAGAGCGTGATCAGGACATCTCCGCCTCTCTCTGCTAGTCGGCGGTGGCGGAGAGCAGGTGCCGACTAGCGCGTACGAATATGCGCGGCGAACGCGAAAACGACCGGCTTACCTGCGTTCAGCATGTGCGCCATCGAGCCTCCCACCCTAGAGATGATGACGCTGGAGTCAAGCCGTTTCTCCGGTTTCCGCGCAGGTCACGCGATCGAAGCGGGGTCATTCCTGGAACCTCGCTCCCGCGCCGTGCGGCACCAGCGCGGTGACGGTGGAGCCGGCCGGAGCGGCGATGTGCGGCGTGCCGTGCCCGTGGCTGCCCGTGCCGTAGCCGCCCGGAACCGGGATGTAGAACTCGGGGTAGCCCCACATGCCGTGCTCGGAGACGTCGAGCCCTGCCGTCTCGACGTCGTCGTCGACCCGGATGCCCCAGATCTTGTGCATCACCCAGAGGGCGCCGAACGAGGTCGAGAAGGTGAAGATGCCGACGCAGACGAGGCCGAGAGCCTGCACCCCGAGCTGCGTGAACGAGCCCGTGTAGACGAGGCCGCCGGTGCCCGTGGCGAGGTTCTTGGCGAGCAGCGGCACCGCGAAGAGTCCGCAGGCGAGGGTGCCCCAGACGCCTGACATGCCGTGGACGGCGACCGCGCCGATCGGGTCGTCGATGCCGATCCGCTCGACGAAGATGACGCCGAAGACGGCGATGAAGCCGGAGCCGACGCCGATCACGATCGCGGCCCAGGGGGCGACGAACCCGGAGGCGGCGGTGATCGCCACCAGCGCCCCGAGCGCGCCGTTCAGCATCATCGAGATGTCGGGCTTGCCGAGCTTGAGCCAGGCGATGACGATGCCGGTGACCGCGCCGGCCGCAGCGGCGATGTTCGTCGTCAT
>JANMWV010000083.1:0-6745 GCA_031394165.1 Actinomycetes bacterium | reverse complement strand
GCGCTGATCGTCGCGGAGTCCGGTGGACGCTCCGGCGCCCCGGACGGCGGCGCTGCGCGGCCCGACGAGCAGCTCGTCTCGTCGAACGGGCTCGTGCACGACGAGGTGCTCGAGCTACTGCGCGGTCGCTAGAACTGCCGCTTCGTACACAGGATCGCGCGTGAAGTGGTCGAGCTCGTCCGAGAGCACGTCGCTCGGCAGCGGCGGGTCGCCCGGCGGGAACGGCACCGCCTCGCCGTCGAGGTCGATCCCCTCCAGACGCTCGGCGGCGACGTGCTCGACTGCGATGTCGGGCCGGCCGAGCCGCGAGCGCAGCCAGCCGGCGATCAGCTGCGCCTGCGCGGCGGTGCCGTGGACGCGAACCGTTCCCACGTCAGCGATGCCGGGCCAGAGCCCGGCCAGGATCGTGCGCCAGCGCGAGGTGCGCGCCCACGCGATGTCGGAGACGGCTGTCCGGTCGAACAGCTGCGCGAGCCGCGTGTACGGGAACGGGAGGTCATCCCACTCCGTCGAGTCGACGATCAGGCGGTCGGCGATCCGCACGAGCTGGTCGAGCTCCTGCGACTCCCACATCGGCTCTGCGCGCCAGCGCAGAAACACGGGGAGGTCGGAGATGAGCAGCGGCTCGACGATGCTCGCAGGCGCCTTCGCGCGCGTGCCGTGCAGGTACAGCTCGATCACCTCGGAGCAGATGTTCCGGTCGGCGCCGGGGA
Source organism: Actinomycetes bacterium (assembly GCA_031394165.1). Classification (GTDB taxonomy): domain Bacteria; phylum Actinomycetota; class Thermoleophilia; order Gaiellales; family Gaiellaceae; genus Palsa-739. The sequence continues at coordinate 6,032 of JANMWV010000083.1, read as the reverse complement.
TCGCGTAGCGCTCGAGCGAGACATCCGCGTCGATGCTGTTGCGTCCCGAGTCGGGATCGGGGAAGAGCAGGATCGCCCGCGACGGATGCCGCTCCGCCATGCCCGCGAGCGCGGCGCGCGCCTGCTCCTGCCACCCGTCCGGCACCCACGCCATGTGCGTCATCACGCTCGTGCGGAGATCCGGCGACCCGCCGGGCGGCGCCGACGTCGCGCGCAGCCTCGACATGGCGCGCTCGACGTCGGCGAGGCGGACGGCCTCGCCGTGCCAGTGCTCGAGTGCCGCGGACGCGCTCAATGCCGGCGCCAGGAACGCCCGTCGCGGTGGATGAGATCGTCGGCGCTCGGCGGCCCCCACGCGCCCGCGGCGTAGTTCGGGAAGCCGGGACGGTCGCGCTGCCACGCGGCGACGATCGTGTCGACGAGGAGCCACTGCTCTTCGACCTCGTCGGCACGCGTGAAGAGCGTCCCGTCGCCGAGCAGCGTGTCGATGATGAGCCGCTCGTACGCCTCCGGCATGCCGGTGCGGAACGAGCCGCCGTAGAGGAAGTCCATGTGCACGGTGCGAATCGACATCCCCTGCCCCGGCACCTTTGCGCCGATCGCGAGCGAGACGCCTTCGTCGGGCTGCACGTGCACGAGCAGCACGTTGGGGCGCAGTCCTTCCGCCGACGTTTCCTCGAACGGCGGATGCGGCGCGCGCTTGAACTGGATCGCGATCGTCGTCTCACGCCGCGCAAGCCGCTTGCCCATGCGCACGTAGAACGGCGTGTCGGCCCAGCGCCAGTTGTCGACATAGAGCTTGGCGGCGAGGTACGTCTCCGTCATCGAGTCGGGAGCAACGCCTTTCTCCTCGCGATACGCGGGAACCTCTTCGCCCTCGATGTAGCCGCGGCCGTACTGCCCGCGCACGACCGACTTCGGGCCCGGCGTGTGGATCGACTTCAACACCTTCACCTTCTCGTTGCGCACCGACTCTGCGGTGAAGTCGATCGGCGGCTCCATCGCCGTGAGCGCGAGCAGCTGCAATAGGTGGTTCTGGAAGATGTCTCGGATCGCGCCGGCCGACTCGTAGTAGCCCGCGCGCCCTTCGATGCCGATCGACTCGGCGACGGTGATCTGGACGTGGTCGATGAACTGGCGGTTCCAGATCGGCTCGAAGATGCCGTTCGCGAACCGCAGCGCCAGCATGTTCTGCACCGTCTCCTTGCCGAGATAGTGGTCGATCCGGAAGATCTCCTTCTCGTCGAAGTGCGCCCACAGCATCGTGTCGAGCTGCTTGGCCGATTCGAGATCGTGGCCGAAGGGCTTCTCGACGATCAGGCGCGTCCACCCGTTCGCGGTGCGACGCTTCCCGAGCGCCTCGACGATCGTCGGGAAGGCGGGGGGCGGGACGGCAAGGTAGTAGACGCGATTGCCGCCGAGGTCGCGTTCCTTGTCGAGCGACGTGAGCAGCTCGGCGAGCGCGTTCTCGCCACCTTCGTCGGCGAAGTCGGTGGCGACGTAGTGCAGCGATGCCGCCAGCTCGTCCCACACGTCGGCGCGGAAGTCGTCGCGGGCGTGCTTCTGCACGGCGTCCTTCATGTCGGTGCGGAACGCGTTGTCGTCGCCCTCGCTGCGGGCGACGCCGACGATCGCGAACCGTGGCGGCAGCAGGCGACGGACCATCAGCGCGTAGAGCGCCGGCATCAGCTTCTTGTGCATGAGGTCGCCCGACGCACCGAAGACGACGAGGGCGCACGGATCGGGTGTACGGCGGAGCGAGAGCCCTTCGAGCAGCGGGTTCTCCTCGGGTGGCTGCGTCGTCTCGGCCATCAGTGGGAGCCGGGATTCTCGCCGTGCGCCTCGGCCTTCGCCAGCGCCTTGATCGCGTGGCCGCCGAACTGGTTGCGCAACGCGGCGGATACTTTCGCGGCGAAGTTGAGCTCGTCTCGCGACGCGAAGCGTGCGAAGAGTGCGGCGGAGATGACGGGTGCGGGCACGTTCTCGGCGATCGCTTCGGCGATCGTCCAGCGTCCCTCACCGGAGTCCTCGACCCACGGCGCGATGTCGTCGAGTTTGTTGCCGTGCTCCTCGAACGCGGTGTGCAGCAACTCGAGCAGCCACGAGCGCACGACGGAGCCGTAGCGCCAGATGCCGGAGAGCTGGTGCAGGTCGACGTCGAACTCGGAGTGCTCGATGATCTCGAAGCCCTCGGCGTACGCCTGCATCAGGCCGTACTCGATGCCGTTGTGCACCATCTTCGTGAAGTGGCCCGCGCCCGACGGACCGACGTGCGCGTATCCGTCCTCCGGCGCAAGCGCCGTGAAGACCGGCTCGAGCCGCTTCACCGGCTCGTCGGCGCCGCCGACCATCAGGCAGAAGCCGACCTGGAGCCCCCAGATACCGCCCGAGACGCCGGCATCGACGAAGTCGATGCCGTGCTTCGCTGCCTCTGCGTGACGCCGCTGCGAGTCGCGGAAGTTCGAGTTGCCGCCGTCGACGATCGTGTCGCCCTTCTCGGCGAGCTTCAGCAGCTCCTGGAACACGCCCTCGGTGACGTCGCCGGACGGCACCATCATCCAGAACGCGCGCGGCGCGGCGAGCTGCGACTTCAGCTCGTCGAGCGACGACGCGGTGCGCGTCTCGACCTTCGGGTCGTACGTCTTCACGTCGTGCCCGTGCGCGCGCAGGCGCTCGGTCATCCCGTTGCCCATCCGGCCCAGTCCGATCATCCCGAGTTGCATCAGGTGCTCCTTCGCTCTAACTGTCTTCGATGTGGATGCGCGCGACGCGGCGGCCGCGTTCCTTCAGCGACGCATAGTCGCCCGCAGCCTGGGCGCGGATCAGCCGGGCGAAGCCGAACCGCTGGCCGGGAATGGCGAGCTCCTCGCCCACGTCGTCGACGACCTGGAGGAAGAGCCCCGAGTTCGGTCCCCCCTTGTGCAGCTGGCCGGTCGAGTGCAGATAGCGCGGGCCGTAGCCGTGCGTCACGACGAGCCCGCTGCGGCGGCGAAGCTTTCGCACGAGGTCGGCGATGCGGCGGTCGTTCTCCTCGGTCGGCTCGATGAAGGCCTGCACGCACACGTAGTCGCGCTCGTGCGCCTGCGCGAGCAGACTCTCGACCGAGCCCTCGAGCTCGACCTGCGGGTCGTCGCCCGTTGCGAGCACCTCATTCGTCTTGTCCTTCGCCGCCTGCACGTCCGGCTGGTCGAACGGATTGATCTCGAGGTAGGTACCGGCGACGGCGACGGCGAACTCCCAGCGGAAGAACTCACCGCCGAGCGAGTATGGGTCGGCGATCTGCGGTGTCGCGAGCTGGCGGTCGGGGCCGTCGGCCGACTCGCCCGGCGCCGGCACGAGACCCTTGCCCTGCTTGCCCGTCGACTCGGCGATCAGCTGCTCCGCCCAGAGCCCGAAGCCGCCGTCGGTCTCGGCGATGCAAACCTTGTCCCGACCGTCCTGCCAGCCGGTGCCGAGCTCGCGGCCGAGCTCGTAGCCGGGGTTGCCGCTCCCCTGCCGGCACAGCTGCGTCATGCGCTCGGCGTTCGCGAGCAGCCGTTCGACGTCGGCGCCCATCAGGGCGGCGGGAACGATCCCGAACGGCGACAGCGCGGAGTACCGTCCGCCGATCGTCGGCTCGCCCGAGAAGATGCGGCGAAAACCGCGCTCGGTCGCCGTCCGCTCGAGCGCAGAGCCCGGATCGGTGATCGCGACGAAGCGGGCGCCACGCTTGCCGGAGCGCTCCCAGAAGTAGTCGGTATGCGAGCGTGTCTCGACCGTCGACCCGGACTTCGACGCCGAGATGAAGAGCGTGCGCTCGACGTCGATCGACGCCTCGAGCCGCCGAATCGCCCGCGGGTGGGTCGTGTCGAGGACGTGGAACGCCTCGCTGCCGAACGTCCGGCGCAGCACTTCCGGGGCGAGGCTCGAACCGCCCATCCCGAGCAGCACGATCGCGTCCAGGCCGTCGTCGGCGACCTCGTCGGCGAACGCGACGACCTCCGCGGCGCGCTCGAGCATGCGCCGCGGCTCGTCGAGCCAGCCGAGCCACTTCGCCTCGTCGGCGCCCGTCCAGACGGTGGCGTCGCGCTCCCAGATACTGTCGATGAGCTCCGCGCGCTTCACGGTGTCACGCGGCGGCAAGCTGCCCCCGCTTGGAGCGCACCCCCTCCAGGAGCTCCTCGAACGAGTCGGCGAACTTCTGCACGCCTTCGAGCTCGAGCGTCTCGGTGACGTCGTCGTAGTCGACACCGACCTTGGCGAGTTGCTCCAGCAGCGCGCGCGCCTCCTTCACGCCCTTGGTGACCGTGTCGCCGCGCACCTCGCCGTGCTCCTGGAACGCGGCGACCGTCTCCGCCGGCATCGTGTTCACCGTCTGCGGCCCGATCAGCTCCTCGACGTACATGACGTCGCGGTACTCCGGGTTCTTCGTCGAGGTGGAAGCCCAGAGACAGCGCTGCGGGTTGGCGCCCTTGCCTGCGAGGAACTCCCAGCGCGCGCCCGAGAACGACTTCTGGTAGTGCTCGTACGCGAGCTTCGCGTTCGCGATCGCGAGCTTGCCGCGGAGCGCGAGCGCGTCCTTCGAACCGATCGCCTCGAGCCGCTTGTCCGCCTCGCTGTCGACGCGCGAGACGAAGAAGCTCGCGACGGAGTGCACCTTCGACGGGTCGCCGCCGCGTGCCACGAGCCGCTCGAGCCCGCGAAGATATGCCTCGACGACCTCGGCATAGCGCTGCAGCGAGAAAATCAGCGTCACGTTGATGTTCTTCTGCTGCGCGACGCAGTCCTCGATCGCGCCGAGCCCTGGCTTCGTGGCGGGAATCTTCACGTAGAGGTTCGGCTTCGGGATCCACGCGAAGAGCCGCATCGCCTCGTCGAAGGTTCCCTCGCGGTCGTACGCGAGCGTCGGATCGACCTCCCACGACACGTAGCCGTCCTGCGGGTTCTGCTCGTGCACCCTGGAGAACAGCTCGAGCGCCGCCTCGACGTCACGTGCGGAAAGGTGGAGGAAGATCTCCTTCGCGTCGGTCTCCTCCGCGAGCAGCTCTTTCAGCTGCGCGTCGTAGTCGTCGCCCTGCGAGATCGCCTTCTGGAAGATCGTCGGGTTGGTGGTCTCGCCGACGACGGCATCCTCCTTCATCAGCCGCTTCAGCTCGCCCGACAGCAACCAGTGTCGCGACAGGGAGTCGATCCAGACCGACTGGCCCCGTGCGCTCAGCTTGTGGAGGTTCGATTCAGCCATCTGACAGCTTCCTTTCCATCGCTGCGACTTTTTCCAACCGCTGGACGTACCGCTCGCCGCCGTCGAACCGCGCTCCGAGAAACGCGCGTACGAGCTCCGCGGCGAGGCTCGGCCCGATCACCTCGGAGCCGAGACAGAGGACGTTCATGTCGTCGTGCTCGACGCCCTGGTGCGCCGAGTACGTGTCGTGGCAGATCGCGGCCCGGATCCCGGCGATCTTGCAGGCGGCGACCGACGCGCCGACACCGGAGCCGCAGACGAGAATCCCGCGCTCGGCCCTGCCGTCGAGGACGGCCTCGCCGAGCTCCCGCGCCTTGTCCGGATAATCGACGCGGTTCGCATCGGTGTCGGTGCCGAGGTCGACGACGGAGTGCCCGTCGGCTGCGAGGATCTCGAGCAGAGTGTCGCGCAGGTGCACGCCACGGTGGTCGAAGGCGACGGCGACGTTCACGGCCTACTCCACGCGCGCGTGCAGCGCAAGCGCGCGCGCGACCACGTTGTCGACGGTGTACCCGAACTTCTCGAGCACCGTGTTGCCGGGCGCCGACGCGCCGAAGTGCTCGATCGAGATCGAGTCGCCGGCGTCGCCGACCCACTGTCTCCAGCCGAGCGCGACGCCGGCCTCGACGGAGAGCCGCGCCTTGACGTCGGGCGGCAGCACCTCGCCGCGGTAGTCCGCCGGCTGCTCCTCGAAGAGATCCCAGCACGGCATGGAGACGACGCGGGTCTTCACGCCCTGCCCGTCGAGCTGCTTGGCCGCGTCGAGCGAGAGCCCGACCTCTGAGCCGGAGGCGATGAGGATCACGTCGGG